>DATCCP010000108.1:0-6933 GCA_036511215.1 Candidatus Krumholzibacteriaceae bacterium | reverse complement strand
AGGTTGTTCATCCGTAAGCTCGGCGTCCCGAACCGGATCATAACCTCCCCCCGGTCGTCCCAGCCCGGCGGGTCCGCTCTCCCGAAGAGCTGCCGGGCCGCTGCGACCCTCTGCGCGTGCTCCATGCGGGCCTCGTTCGCCTTGGTCGCGGGCGTCGGATCGACCGCGATCCAGAACCTGTCAAGCCACAGCGCGCGCTTGCTCCCGCTGGCGAGCGAGAGATACTCTATTTTCTGGGAGTCGCTCAGGATATACTGCAGGCCGTAGTAGTCCCTGAGCTCCTCCGCGGGGAGCCTCGCGACGAGTCTCTTCTCTCCGGGAGAGGCATGCAGGGTGGCTGTGGCAGCGAACAGGACGCTCGCGAAAATTGCGAGTATGATGAAAGAGGTCTTCACTTCAGTATCGAGAAATCCTCCGACTTGGTCGCCGAGTGGAAACTGCGGCGGTCGGTCACCGTCACGGTGAAGCGGAACGGGCCCTCCCAGAGGTTCTCGGGCGCGACCGAGATGTGCTGGGGCTGGGCCGCTCCATAGCCGCTCGTCTCGAAGGACGAGCTGATCGCCGACGGCGCCTCCTTGATGACGGGGCCCTGCCGCCGCTTCTCGAGCGGGACGATCTTGTACTCGATGCGATAGTAGGCGAGTCCCTGCTCGTCGGTGTCGAGGCCGTAGATCTCGAAGTAGAGCGAGACCGGGAAGGGGAGCCGGTACGCGTGAATGGGGTGCGGCACAACCTGGAGCGTGCCCTTGACGAACCGTTGATTCGCCTCGGTCTCCTTGATGCTGCTCGCGAACTGGATGTCGCTGATCGAGGGGGATGCCGTGTACGGCGTGAGCTCCATGTTGGCCCGGTACTCTGCCCGGCGCTTCGAGACCCGGTCACGCGCCTCGATGCCGATGCGGTAGTAGCCCGGCTCGAGCGCGAGGACGATCTGGCCGGGGACGAGGCTCGGGCCCGTGAACTTGTCCCCCGTCACCGTCGGCTTGATCGTGTCGAGCGCGGCGGCGACCTCCTTGTTGTTCACGTCCCGCACGATGACCCCGAATTCGACGTCCGCGGAGAGGGTGCCTCCCCGCTGGACGAACTTCAGCTCGCCCGCGGGGACCTCGAAGTTGATTTCCGTCCGGAGGGTCCGCTCGCCCCCCCTGAAGTTCGTGATGTCGAAGTACAGCGGCAGCGGCTTCTGGTTGATCTCGAACGAGTAGATGTTCGGCCGGTCCGCCATATACGTGTAGAAATTGTTGACCGATTTCTGGACTTTTTCCTGCTCCATCTCCGCGATGCGGTCCTTGAGCGTGATCATGCGCGCGTCCGGGTCCGCCATGTAGTCGATTTCGTCGGGGTTGAAATCGACGACGTCCTTGATCTCGTCGGGGCTCATGTACTGGGTGGGGAGCACTTCCTGGATGATCCCGTACTTGAAAAGGTTCGAGATGTTCTGATTGCGGTCGATCTCGCGCCGCGACGAGCGGCCGACCGGGTCGCTCGAAAAGAAGAACTCCCCTTTGAGATTGAAGTTCTGGAACTTGACGATCATGTCGAGGGTCTTGTAGTACCAGACCTCTCCCGGCGGCGTCATGTCGTAGAACCCGACCTCGCCCCACGTCTTGGTCCGGTTGGTCGGAAGCCCGAAGCGGATGACCGTCTCCCCGCGCTTGTCCCAGCCCGGCGCCGTCTTCATCCCGAAAAGCCTGCGCGCGAGCGCGACCCGTTTGTCGTGCTCCTCTTTCCGCTCGTTCTCGGGGGTCGCCGGGGTCGGGTCGAGGTCGATCCAGAATCGTTCGAGCCATTCGACGCGCAGCTCGGCCGTCGGGAGCGAGAGGAACTGCCGCCGCTGGTACTTGTTCATGAGGTACTGATCGCCGAAGTAGGTGAGGCGCTCTTCCGCGGAGAGTTTCTTGATCAGACTGACCTCGCCGGGAAACGAGTCCTTGAGGGCGCGCGCCGGGACCGGGGCGGCGACGAGCACGAGCGCCGCCGCGATGATCGTATGGAGGCACGAGAGGTTCCGCATCACTGATTCGCCCGGTAGAGGAGGTATCCTCCGATCACGACAAAGATCACGTTTCCCATCCACGCGCCGAAGAACGGGTCGATGACGCCACTGTGCCCGAGGTCCTGGCCGACCCGCAGCACCCCGTAGTACGTGAAGCTGATGAGCAGCGTCAGTCCGAATCCCGCCGCCATCGACGGCTTCCTCTTCGCGGACGAGAGCGCGGCGCCGATCACCGCGAATATGAAATTCGTGAAGGGGAAGCTAAACTTAAAATAAAGGTCGACGAGGTACTTGTCAACGGGGCCGCCGCTCCGGCCGAGCTTGTCGATGTAAACGCTGAGCTCGCGGTAGTTCATCTCCTCGGGGGCTATCTCCTCCTTGGTGAAATCTTCGGGACGCTCGGAGAGCTCCTTCATCGGGAGCTTGTCGAAGGGCGTCACCTTTTCCCCCTGCGCGAGGAACTCCCTCACGGCGCCATCGACGAACACCCACTCGGCGCCGTTCCAGAACGCCTTCTTGGCGTCTATGCGCCGGTGGAGCGTACCGCCGTGGTACTCGTACAGAATCGGGTTGATGAGCGCCTTGAGCATGATGTCGTAGCTTTCGGCGTAGTACGTTCTCCCGTGCTCCCCCTGGTAGTGCACGTTCGACCGGTAGCGGGAGTCCTCATCCTGCTTTTCTCCCTGACTGCTGACGTGCTTGACCTTGAGGCTTCGCCGGTTCGCGTCGGGTATGACGAACTCGCCGAAGGCGATCATGAGGACGCTCACGATGACCGACGAGACGAGAATCGGCGAGGCGACCCGCACGAGCGACGTTCCCGACGAGATGAACGCCGTGAGCTCGTTCTGCTTCGAGAGCTTCCCGAGGGAGAACACGGTCGCGAGCAGCACCGAGACCGGCATGATGAGAACGAGAATCCAGGGGATCTTGTATGCGTAGAAGAGCGCGACCTCGGCGACCCGCGCGTGATTGTCTATGTAGACGTTGATCTCCTCGGTGATGTCGACGGTGACGTAGATCACCGTGAAGGCGAGGAGCCCGATCGCGAGGTTGCGCCAGAAATCGCCGAGGACGTATCTGTCATGAATCCGCACGTCGCCACCATTTTGCGGGATTGAACCGGTTCCAGTCGATCGCCGCGAACTCCCGGTTCGTCCGCCTGAGGAGAATCACCGCGACGACGAGGAAGAAGATGTTGGCGAGCCACATCGACAGCCACGGGCTCATGAGGCGCCGGTCTGCGAGCTTTTCCCCGGCGTTGAGGAAGACGTAGTAGACGAGGAAGGAGAGGATGCTGAAACCGATGGAAACCGCCATCCCCTTCCGGCCCGAGCGGATCGCGAGCGGCGCTCCGAGGAGCACGAAGATGATGCAGCTGAACGGGATCGCAAACTTCTTGTGGATCTCGACCCCGTACCTGTTGATCTGGCGGAGATTCGAATCGAGCGCGTAGGTCTCCGTCTCGAGAATCTGGAGGATCTGCTCGGCCTCGCTTCCGATGCGCGGGACGGCCTGCGGCTGGCCGGGCATGGGGAGCGGGGGAGGCGCCGAGGCCGAGGGGGCGATCGTCTTCATGTCGGGGATCACGCGCGAGAATGTGGCGACGACATGATCGAGCGACACCTGGTTCATGTGCGCCCTCGTCGCCTCGCTCGTTCCCTCGTACTCGCGGATCTTGTCCCGCATCATCCCGACGGTCATCTCCCGGTCGCCCCGGTGCGTGCGTTCGGAACGCTTGAGCGTGCGCTCCGTGTCCTGGATATTGAGCGTGAAGTGCTTGAACTGGGTCCGGCGGTAGGTCTTGATGTCCGCCGGGTCGGGCATCTCGTGGATCTCCCCGTTGTCGAGCTCGAAGCGCAGAACGTTCTCCCCTTCCTGGTAGATCATGCGCCCGCCCTCGGCGATGATGGCCTTGGGCACGCCTCCCTTGAGCTCGAAGATCTGGACGCCTTTGATCTCGCCCGTCTTGTCGTTCTTCTCGCGCACGAGGATCGTGTATCCCTCGAGGGCGTCCGAGAAGATGTTCTCCTTGATCTGAAGCGTCGGTTTCATGCGGCCGATGTCGAGCATGAGGTTCGCGAGACGGTGGTTGCTCTCGGGGAGCAGTATGTTGAAATAGAGTACGAGCGCGACCGTGAGCATCGCGGTGGCGGCCAGCACCGGGGCGATCATGCGGTAGAGAGATACGCCGCTCGATTTCATCGCCGTAATTTCATTGTCGGCAGTGAGTTGTCCGAACGCCATGAGCGTCGCCGGCATGACCGCCATTGGTATAATTAATGCGAACATATGACCCAGACTGAGGGAGAAAAACTCGAGGATGGTGAGAAAACCGACCCCTTTTCCGACCAGATTGTCGAGGGCATTGATGATGAACTCCATCACGAAAACGAACGTAATGATCGCGAGACTGAAGAAATAGGGGCCGATATGATTCGAGAGAATGTAGCGGTCGAGTATTCGATTTTTCATGGGCTTAAGCGCCTTTCACCGGCCATGCAAGAGCAAGAATAATGCCTCGCGCGGGTATCCCGGTGCTCCCCCATACGGGGGCTCTCGCGGCGCTTGAGAAAATAAAATCCGTGCTTCCCATCCCCGTTCTTTCTGTTCCCTGCAAGGCGGTTCGGGGAAGGGTAGACGTGTATTTCTTTGAGGACAGTGAACGCCATCATTGTCTCTTTTCCGGGACACTGAAGCGCACCAGTGCGCGTGCCGCCCCGCCCGGATGCCGATTGTGGAACATGGATAATGTAGCATATATTTATTTCGGTCCGACAGCCTTTTCTCCCCCTCGGCGCGCAGCGCGGCGGTTCGGCCGGTGCTGTGCAGGTGGGTGAACGTGCTCGCATCGAGACGCGCCTTGAAACCTGAACCTCCGCGCCCAGCCTCGCGAGGAATCCTCTGCGCCGCGCTTCTCATCTCAGCGCTCCTTCCCGCCGCTCTGCATGCGCAAACGCTCAAGATCGATCTTCTCCGCATGTCCGGCATGCTGAGCACGCGATACTACATCGCGGCGAGGGGGGAGCTCCCGCCGGGGTACATTCTCCTCGGAGGCAAGACCAGCACGGCCGACTCGGTCGGAACGTTCCTGTTCCCGAATCCATTCGAGAGCGCGTTCGATCTGAGGAACGAGTACGTCGAGTACGATGAGGGCACGGGGCTCATCTTCGATTTCCGCGTGCCGGGGGACTACTACTTCTCCAGGAAGGAGGGGCGGCGGGATCTCTTCTACTACTTCGCGCCGCGCGACGTCTCCATTCCCGGGCTCGATATCTCCATCGAACGGGTCGACGACCGGGCGGGCGAGATCGAGACGGCATCGCGGAGATCCATCTGGGTGGAAGACGTCAGATACAATCTTTCCAAGGAAAGAGTCGAGAAAGCAGGGAAGGGGCTCCTCTCGCTCGATATCCCGATCTCGCTCCCGAAGCCGATCGAGCGGATCATCGGGAAGGGTGAAGCGACGAACCTCACCGTGCAGGGGAGCGAGAAGATAGCGGTATCGGGGAAATCCCAGTGGTGCTCGAACTGTCCCAAGACCGAGGGGATGATTCAGACGAGCAAGTTCCCCGACCTCAACATGCAGCAGGAGCTCAACGTGAGCCTCCACGGGACCATCGGCGAGAAGATCAACGTCGAGATACAGCACTCGAGCGTCGGGGGCGGCGCCGAGTCGACGAACCGGATCCGGATCAACTACCGGGGCTTCGACGACGACGTCATCAAGCTCATCGAGATGGGGGACACGGACCTCAGCCTCGCCGGCGCGCAGCTCGTGAGTTATTCGGGGACGGCGAAGGGGCTCTTCGGCGTCAAGGCGCTCGCCACGGCGGGGCCTCTCGATCTGACCGTCATCGCGAGCAAGGAGGAGGGGGAGACAGCCTCGGGCACTTTCTCGACGTCGGGCGGTCAGTTCAGCTCCACGCCCATCAGCGACTACGACTACATCCAGCGGCAGTTCTTCTTCTTCGAGAATCCCGGCAGGGATTTCCAGCATCCGGCGCAGGGGTTCAGGGACGTGTATCCCGTCGTCGGGAGCACGACCGGCGGGGCCGTGAGCGGCGACGAGGTCGAGGTATTCGTTTCCCTCGTTCCTCTGGATTACACGAATGCCGGGATCTTCAAGTACGGCGCCAAGGGCTATGTTGACACACTCAATAACGGGCTCGACGACAACATCGCGGGGGGAGAAAAGCCGTTTCGCGGATTGGTCAAGCAGCTCTTCATGGAGCAGGGGGATTTCACGCTCATCGAGGACTACGGCGGCCAGGGGAATGAGCACCGGTACATCGGCATCGAGCTCGCGAGCCCCCTCGACGAATCCCGGGCGCTCATGGTCCGTTACAAGGGCCGGCACATGGCCGCAGGGTATCTCAACGGAGTCGTAGACACGGTGGGCGATTACAAGCGGATCCCGACGGGCGACACCGACTCGCTGATCGCACGGGTGATCTGCCTTCCGAAGGACGCCTCGACCGGCGAGCGGGCGACCGACCCCATCTGGAACCAGATGATGCGCAACGTTTACTCCCTCGGCTCGAGCCAGATCGACGCGAAATCGCTCCGCGTGCGGATCGAGGACACATCGAACCGCGACAACAGGAATATCGATCCGGCGTCGAATCTCAGCTACCTCAGGATCTTCGGGCTCGACGAGAGGATCAACAGCACGGGGCTCCCCGGCAAGGACGACCTTATCGACAACCTGCCCGGCATCGTCGATTATGAACGCGGTTACCTCATGTTTCCCTGGTTCGAGCCGTTCAATCCTCCCCCGGCGATCGTGGGAACGTTTCTGAACGACACGACCGATGCCCGGGAGAGAAGCTTCGACTATGCGAATCTCACGCTCGACGCCGGTCTCTATCAGGAGGCGTTGACCGACATCGTCAAGGGGAACAACCACCATTACAATATCGTCGTCGAGGCCTCGA
>DATCCP010000107.1:0-2357 GCA_036511215.1 Candidatus Krumholzibacteriaceae bacterium | reverse complement strand
CCTGTGTGAGTGACGCGGCGGGGCGCACACCTCGCGGCGACGAGGATTCGGAGAGGCTCCTCGTCGGTACGGACATGGACGTCGGCTCCGGATTCGTCCTCGAGAGCCTCACCGTCGAGAACTACATGCTCGGCCCGGGGGATACGCTCCGGGGGAATTTCTGCTGGAAGGCTTCCGGCGACATACCGTTCGGACTTCCCATCGAGGCCGTGATACGGATCGATACCCCCTTCCCGAAAGGGAGGCTGTACCGCGAGTGGTACGGGAAGCAATACCGGCGCATCGTCGAGCGCCGAAGCGGCTGCTTCTGGCGCCTCACGTGGCAGTCGAGGCTCATGAGCGGATGCGCGTACCCGGACATGTGGGAGACCGGCCGCGCCGTGCGGCAGGATTTTTCGCTGCCGCTCTCTCGCGCGCTTGCCCCGGGGGCGTACGAGCTGCGCGTCAAGGTGAGGAGGGTGCCGTATCTCGCGAACCGATACGTGCGCGATTATCTTTCGAACGACGATTCGCTGCAGGGGCTTCCCGTGGGGATGATCTATATCCAGGGACATATTTCTGACGGGGCGCTCGCGAATTCGGACGGGAGGTCGTATGCAGGCCGAGGCAGGTGATGCGGTATGACGGCGAATTCGGACCGGCCGGTGCGAATCGTCTACTACTCGGATGCGCCGTGGGCCGGCGGGGCTGAGAGATACCTGTATCTCCTCGCCACGAATCTCTCGAGAGGCGCCTTCGAGCCCGCGGTCATCGTGAACCGGAATCCGGGTCTCGAGGAGTTCACGACGTCGCTCGCTGCTGCGAACGTTCCGGTACACGAGGTGTCCCTGAACCTGCCGCGCTCCGCGGCAGGGGTTTCGGAATTCGTTTCACATCTGCGTCGCCTTCGCCCGACGATTCTCCATTGCAATCTCCCGGGTCCCTGGGGGGCGCAGTACAGTCTCGTGGCACCGCTCGCGAGGGTCGCGGGAGTGCGGCACGTCGTCACGACCGAGCACCTTCCGATGGTGCCTCCCTTCGCGAAGGGAAGGCTCCTCAAAGGATTCGCAAACCGCTGGATCGATCGGGTCATCACGGTCAGCGAGGACAACGTCCAGTACCTGACCGGCCCGTATCGGATACCGCGGGCGAAGATCCGGGTCGTGCGAATCGGCATACCCCGGCCGGCGAAGGACGCGAATCGGAACGTGCGGGAGGAGCTCGGCATTGCGAAGAGCGATTTTCTGTGCATCATGGTCGGGAGCCTCGAGGAGCGCAAGGGGCACGCGAGAGCCTTCGAGGCCCTCACGGCTCTCGAAGCGCGTGTGAAGCTTCTCGTGGCGGGCGCCGGTGAAATGGAGGCGGACTACCGGACGAAGGTGGACGCTCTCGGTCTTAGGGACCGGGTCCGGTTTCTCGGGTACCGCACCGACGTCGAAGCGCTCCTCGGCTCGTGCGACCTTCTCCTGTGCCCCTCGACGATCGAGGCGACGCCGTACGTGATTCTCGAGGCAATGGCGGCGGGTCTTCCCGTCATCGCGAGCAGGATCTACGGCATACCGGAGATCGTCCTCGACGGCTCCACGGGAATCCTCGTCGAGCCCTCGGCGAGAGATGAGCTCGTCCGTGCGATCGATACCCTCTCGCGGGACCAGGCGCTCCGGGCGCGGATGGGAGAGGCGGGGAGGAGGCGCTGGGAGGAAGCGTTCCGCATCGAGCGATGCGTCGCCGAGACGGAGGCCGTTTACCGCGAGGTGCTCAAGACATTCTCGAAAAATCGAATGTAGTCGTCTCCGCGGTCCTTGATGTCGTGATTCTCCCTCACGTAGCGAAATGCCCTCGCCGACATTTCCGATCTCATTGACTCGTCCACCCGCAGGCTTCTGACGGCTTCGACGAGTCCTTCGAACGTCCCCGCGACGATCCCGATGCGATTCTTCGAGACAATTTCGTCGGGGTCGATCTCGAGCGTGATGACCGGAACCCCGTAGACCCACGCGTGCAGGTACGTGTTCGGAAAACCTTCGAGCGAGGATGTATTGATAAGGGCGCGCGCGCGGCGATAGTACGGCTCGATCTCGGCGGGAGGAACGAATGGAATATGCGTGACATTCGCGAGCCTCGCAGCCGCCTCCGTGACTCGGACGGCATACTTTTCGTCCCCCGCGTATCCTCCGATCATCGTGAACCTCACCTCGGGCAGTGCCCGCGCGAGATCGAGGAAGAGATCCGGTCTCTTCGTAGGTTGAAACCTTCCGACCCAAAGAAACCACCGATCGTCCACGGGGCTGCGCCTGGCTCCCGCGCCGAGCGGCGCTTCGGATTCATCGGCGGGCGCCGGCTCATCCGACGGGACCGTGATGCCGTTGCGAATGAGA
>DATCCP010000106.1:0-2260 GCA_036511215.1 Candidatus Krumholzibacteriaceae bacterium | reverse complement strand
AAGAACGTCGACCCGCTGCTCAGTCTCATGTACACGAACAATGAGATCATGGCGCGCGCCCATATCACGTTCCACGGGCAAGAGGTGCAGACCAACAACAACATCAGCTTCGAGGTAAACGTCACCGTTAACTTCGCAGATCCCCTCGTCACGAAAGCCGACGAGAAGACGCTCAATCCGTAACGGGTAACCGGCCGACATATCGATAGAACGGGGGAGCCTCCACATGGAGGCTCCCCTTTTTCATGCGCTACGCTGACGGATTGACACGGCGCGCTCTCCCGGTTAAGCTTGGACCGTATCTGTGAAGCTGCGGTTCTCTCTCCAACAGGAGGCGCGTCATGTTCAGTGCAATGGTCTGCGCGTGCGCGATACTCATGGCGGTCACCGGCCCGGCGGCCGGCGCGGGGACATTCGAGAAGGACGTCATCACGACGTCGGCCGGCCCCCTCACGATCACGTTCATCGGCCATGCATCCCTCATCTTCTCATTCGACGACAAAACGATCCATGTCGACCCGTGGGGCAAGCTCGCCGACTACGCGAAGCTCCCGAAGGCCGATATCGTCCTTATCACGCACGATCACCCCGACCACCTCGACAGGGACGCCCTCGGAAAGGTATGCACCGACACGACCGCCGTCGTCATCACCCAGGCCTGCGAGCGGCAGGGGGTCAAGGGAATCGTCATGAACAACGGCGACGTGCGAACGATCGCAGGCTTCCGGATCGAGGCCGTGCCCGCCTACAACATCGTCAACAAGCGGCCCGACGGACAGCCATACCACCCGAAAGGGATCGGCAACGGCTACGTGATCACGTTCGGCGACAAACGGGTCTACGTTGCCGGGGATACCGAGAACACGCCCGAGATGAAGAAGCTCACGGGGATCGACGTCGCGTTTCTGCCGCTGAATCTCCCCTATACGATGACGAGCGAGATGGTGGCGGACGCGGCGCTCGCGATAAAGCCGAAGATCCTCTATCCGTACCATTTCGGCGATACGGACACGAGGAGAATCGTCGATCTCCTCAAAGGAAAGGCAGCAATCGAGGTCCGTATCAGAAAGATGGGCTAGCGAGGAGCGAGAGGAGCTCCTCGAAACCTTCTATTCGCATCTCGATGCGCAGCGCGAGAACCTCCGCGTCGCCCGGGAAGAGCCCCTGCGCCTTGGCCCAGTCCTTTTCCGTCGTCACGTACGCCGTCTCTCGGCTCCCTTCCAGAAGCATCGAATGAACGTCCTTCCGCGTATAGCGGTGGTGATCGGCGAACCGGAAGGCCGCGCGCGGACGGGCGCCGAGCGAAAGCGCCATCTCCTCGAACGACCGTGGACGGGCGATGCCGGAGAAGAGGACGCATTCCCTCCCCTCGAGGTACGAACGGGGACGAGGCCGCCGCCTCCGGTCCAGGAGATCGACCGGCTCGTGGCTCGCAAAGAACACGCGCTTGCCCTGTACGTAGCCTTCCGCCTCCCGGGGGACGCGCGGAGCGTGCGCCCTCGTGAAGATTACCGCATCGGCGCGGCGCGTCGCCGGGGGGCTCTCTCGCAGCGCGCCGGCCGGGAGAAGGCGGCCGTTCCCGTATGGCATTTCCGCGTCGAGGAGGAGAATCTCGACGTCCTTCCGGATCGAACGGTTCTGAAACGCGTCATCGAGGATAATGTGGCTCGGAGCGAAAAGCCGGCTCGCGAGAGCGGCGCCCCTCATCCGATCTGGATCGATGACGACGGGGATGCCCCGCTCGCGATAGAGGAGAATCTCGTCGCCGAGGACCTCCGCGGCGCGCGCGAATGTATCGGGGGCCGAGGACGAGGATGCGAGGAGCTCCTCATCGATCAGAAATCCCCCGCCGCTGTCGCCGCGCAACTCGCGGCCGGCGGGAACGACGCACGGCCCGCGGCGCTCGGCGACTCTTCCGTAGCCCCGCGAAACGACGACGGGAAGGCCGCCGAGCTCGATGATCCCCCGGGCGATCCGAAGGGCGCACGGCGTCTTACCCCCTCCCCCCACCTCGAGATTCCCGACGGAAACGACCACGGGCCGGCCGGGAGCGCTCTCGAAAGGCCCCGAAAAGAGGGAGACCCCGGGGCCCACCGTCCGTCCCTCGGTGGCGGCGAGGCAGAGCCGGTAGACAGCGGCGAGCACGAGCCTCGCCGGATAGAGGAGCGCCCAGGCCCCGGCGCCCTCGAACATCCTTAGACGCACCGGGTATCGCTCAACGATCTTCATCATGGGGCCACACGTCCGATCCCTCGTATCC
>DATCCP010000105.1:0-5291 GCA_036511215.1 Candidatus Krumholzibacteriaceae bacterium | reverse complement strand
GGCGGGTCTTGTGTACCGGTACCGGTTGGAGGGTGCAGGGCGTGAGGATCTGTCGAAGACGACGGAGGAGATCATGGTGCCGGTGCAGGCGGTGCGGTTGTATCAGAATCATCCGAACCCGTTCAATCCGTCGACGGTGATCCCGTATGCGGTGCCCGGGGGTGTGGGTGTGCGGCGGAGCGTACTGCTTGCGGTGTATGATGTGAACGGGGCTCTTGTGAAGACGCTTGTGGCCGGGGCCGTGTCCGGGGGCAGGCACGAGGTTCGGTGGGACGGGAGCAACGAGCGCGGCCAGAGCGTCTCGAGCGGCATCTACTTCGTCCGGCTGGACGCCGGGAGCCTCGAGGCCACGCGGAAAATGGTTCTCCTCCGCTAGAGCGGGATCTTCTGCTCCTCTCTGCGGCAAAGGGCATTGACACCTTCTTCGCCGATGGTGTATCGTATGCCTTTGCCGCAATTCATGATGCAATGTCGATCTCCGCGCATCGCTCAATGGGCGATTTTTTCGTACGCAGCGCCGGAAGAGGAAAAATGATGAGATATCCACTCACCGAAGAGGAACGGATGATTCAGAAGACCGCGCGGGATTTTGCGCGCAAGGAGCTCGCTCCCGTCGCGATCGAGGCGAACAGGACCGGCGTGTTCCCCGAGGGAATATTCAGGAAGCTCGGGGAGCTCGGCTTCATGGGAATCACGATGCCCGAGGAGTACGGGGGCGTCAACCTCGGGAACTTCTGCCTCGTCCTCGCCCTCGAGGAGATCAGCGCCGTTTGCGCTTCGACGGGCGTGACGATGTCGGTTCACAATTCGCTCACGAACTGGTGCATTCTCAAGTACGGAAGCGAGAAGCTCCGTAAACGGTTTCTCCCGCGTCTCGCCTCCGGAGAGATGCTCGGCGCATACGCGATCACCGAATCGGGAGCGGGGAGCGACGTCGCGGCGATGCGCCTTTCCGCCGTTCTCAAGGGCGACGAGTACATTTTGAACGGCGCGAAGATACTCATTTCGACCGGGGACAAGGCGGGGGCGATCATCGTATTCGCGCGAACCGATCCGCATGGCCGGACGAAGGGAATCAGCGCCTTCGTCGTCGAGCCCTCGTTCCCGGGATTCTCGGTCGGGAAGGTCGAGAAGAAGATGGGGCTCAATGCCTCGACGACGGTCGAGCTCGTGTTCGAGGACTGCCGCGTTCCCGCGGAGCATCTCCTCGGCACGGAAGGCATGGGAATGAAGATCGCGCTCGCGGGGCTCGACGGCGGGAGAATCGGCATCGCCGCGCAGTCCCTCGGGATCGCCCAGGCGGCGCTCGACGAAGCCCTGCGCTTCACGCGCGAGCGCAAACAGTTCGCGACGAGGATCATAGACTTCCAGTCGACCCGCTGGAAGATCGCCGACATGGCGACCGGCATCGAGGCCGCGCGGCTCCTCATGTACCGCGCAGCGAAGCTCAGGGACGACGGCGAGCCGTGCTCGAAGGAGGCGGCCATGGCAAAGCTCTCGGCGAGCAGCACCGCCAACCGGGTCGTGTACGACGCCCTCCAGATGCACGGAGGAGTCGGCTACACGGAGGAATTTCTCATCGAGCGGCTCTACCGGGACGCCCGCGTGACCGAGCTTTACGAGGGGACGAGCGAGATCCAGCGCTTCGTTATCTCGCGCGCGGTCATCGATGAATACGAGCGGATGATGCCGGATTGAAGCCCACGGGATCGAAAGGAGGACCGCGTGAAGATTATCGCCCTGCTGAAACGGGTGCCCGATACCGAGGCGAAGATTCTCATCAACCAGGAAGGAACCGGCATCAAGGATGACGGCATCAAGTACGTCATCAACACCTACGATGAGTATGCGGTCGAGGAGGGTCTGCGGCTCAGGGACAAGGCGGGCGCCGGCAGCTCAGTGACCGTCGTGTGCGTCGGACCCGAGGAGGCGACCGAGCTCATCAGAACTGCGCTGGCGATGGGCGCCGACGACGCCGTGCACGTCTGCGATCCCGCGCTCGACCGGAGCGATCCGTTCGCGACGGCGGCGGTTCTCGCAAAGGCGATCCGCGGCAATGGTTTCGATATCATCTTTTGCGGCAAACAGGCGATCGACGACGATATGGCTCAAACGCATTCGATCCTCGCCGAGATGCTCGATATTCCCCAGGTGAACGTCGCGATCGGGTTCGAGGTCGCTCCCGACGCGAAGCGGGCGACCGTGAGACGGCGCATCGAGGGAGGGGACGAGAAGGTTGAAACGAGCCTCCCCGCGATCGTCTCGTGCGAGAAAGGTCTCAACGAGCCGCGCTACGCCTCGCTCCCCGGCATCATGAAGGCCAAAAAGAAGGAAATCCGGAAAGTAACACTCGCGGATCTCGGCTTCGGCGGACGTCCCGGCGAGGCACGGAGTTCCGTTGTCCGCTGGGTGCCCCTGCCGAAGAGCGCGGGCTGCACCATGGTCCAGGCCGAAGAGATCCGCGACGCGGTGAAAGAGCTCGTGCGCCTGCTCCGCGAGGAAGCCAAGGTCTTGTAAGCACCTGTCGACATGGAGGATTTTCGAGATGGCGAACGACATCCTGGTTTTCGGAGAGGTCCGGGGAGGCGGGATCAAAAAGATAACGAAGGAGCTCATCGGCGCGGCGCGGCGCGTGGCGCATGCCGGGGGAGGAGCGATCGACGCGGTGCTCGTCGGCGCGCTCGCCCGGAAGGCCGCCGAGGGGCTCACCGGATTCGGCCTGCGCAGAATCATCGTCGCCGAGGACGAGCTTTTCGGGCGCTATTCGACGGAAGGGTACGCGGCGGTGCTGTCAGACATCATAAAACGGAACGGGTATTCGTATGTGTTTCTCGGTGCGACCGCGATGGGGAGGGACCTCGGCCCACGTGCCACCGCGAAGACGGACGGCGTCATGTTCAGCGACTGCGTCGACGTGCGGATGGAGGGGGGCCAGTGCGTCGCGCGAAGGCCCGTCTACTCGGGGAGGGTCTATATCGAGGTCGTGCGAACGGGGGAGCGGCCGAACTTCATTTCGATACGGCCGAACAACATTCCCCCCGCGGATCCCTCAGGGGGCGAAACTCCGATCGAGGCTCATCAGTCGAACGTCACGCGGGAGGCGATCCGCGCGATCGTGACCGAGATAATACCCCTCGAGGGGGGGCGCCCCGATCTCACGGAGGCCGATATCATCGTCTCCGGGGGGCGCGCCATGAAGGACGCGGCGAATTTCAAGATCCTCGGAGAGCTCGCGGACACCCTCGGCGCCGCGGTCGGCGCCTCGCGCGCGGCGGTCGATTCGGGTTTCGCGCCGAGCGCCATCCAGGTGGGACAGACGGGGAAGATCGTGAACCCCAAGCTCTACATCGCCTGCGGGATATCGGGCGCGATTCAGCACCTCGCGGGGATGCGGACGTCGAAGGTCATCGTCGCCATCAACAAGGACCCTAACGCGCCGATCTTCGAACGCGCCACCTACGGGATCGTCGGGGACCTGTTCGAGATCGTTCCGATGTTCACGGAGGAGATCAAGAAGATCCAATGACGATTTCCGGCATCACGCTCCTCGTTCTCTTTGCCGCCGCGCTCGCGGCCTTCGGCCTCATCGTGCGGCTCCTTTGCCGGATTCTCGGGGCGGCGAAGCCCGAGAACCGATTCGCGCGGTGGGGAGACCGGATCAAGGCGGTTCTCATCTACGTCGCGGGACAGGCGCGCGTTCTCGCGAAGCCGGCGGGGATCGGGCATTTCATCATATTCTGGGGATTCATCTTCATCACGATCGGTACGTTCGACCACATGCTTTCCCAGATCGTTCCGGGTTTCGGCCTCGAGCGCCTCGTCGGGCGGAGCGCCGAGTCGGTCTTTCTGTGGCTCCAGGATATCTTCGGCATCCTCGTCATCGGTGCGATCGTCGTCTCGCTCGTGAGGCGGTTCGCCCTGAAACCGGCCCGTCTGCGGATCGACGATCCTGCGGCGCCCCGGCAGGCGGCCTTCATCCTCGTCCTCATCTTCGTTCTCATCCTGTTCATGTACGGGGTGAAGGGGACCGAGATTCTCCGCGGCTCCGAGCGGCTCACGAGGTCGAACGCGCCCGTTTCGTTCTCGGCCGCGCGCGCGATGCGCGGCTTAGGGCTGAATCTGCCGCTCGCCGGAGGCGTGTTCTCGTGGGGGCACAACCTCATCATTCTCCTTTTTCTCCTCTATATTCCCTTCTCGAAGCACATTCACATCCTCGGCGCGATTCCGAACGTGTTCTTCAAGAACCTCGCTCCGATGGGGAATCTCGGCCGCATGAACTTCGAGGACGAATCGGCGGAGAAGTTCGGAGTCTCGGAGCTCAGGGACTTCACGTGGAAGCAGCTGCTGGACCTCTACGCCTGTACCGAGTGCGGAAGGTGTCAGGTCGCGTGCCCCGCCTATACGACACAGAAGCCGCTCAGCCCCTTCCGCGTCATCCACCGGCTTCGGGCGCAGCTCATGCGCGATAAGGGGGGCCTATTCGCCGACGGCGCGGACGTCCTCGCGGCGACGCCGGTGATTCCCGAAAACGTCTCCGAGGACGAGATCTGGGCCTGCACGACCTGCGGCGCGTGCATGCAGGAATGCCCGCCCTTCATCGAACACGTGCAGAAGATCGTCGACCTTCGGCGCTACCTCGTCCTCACGGAAAGCCGCTTTCCGGCGGAGATGCAGCCGGTGTTCAGGAACATGGAGGTCAATTACAACCCATGGGCCATCGGCTACACGTCGCGGGCCGATTGGGCCGCGGGCCTCGGCGTTCCGCTCGCTTCCGAGAAGCGGAGTTTCGACGTCCTCTACTGGGTCGGCTGCTCCGGCTCGTTCGATCAGCGGGGCCAGAAGGTCGCGCGCGCCTTCGTCACGCTCATGCAGTCGGCGGGGGTCGATTTCGCGATTCTCGGCACCGAGGAGATGTGCTGCGGGGAAACGGCGCGGAGGATGGGAAACGAGTATCTCGCCCAGACCCTCATCCAGGCGAACATAGAGACGCTCAAGAAATACTCGTTCAAAAGGATCGTCACGACCTGCCCGCACGGGCTCAACACGTTCCTCGTCGAGTATCCGCAGTTTGGTCTCAGCGTGCCCGTCATGCACCATTCCGAGTTCCTCCTCGGCCTCGTCTCGGACAAGAAGCTGAGCGTCCGAAGGCTCGATTCGCTGCGCGGCGCGTACCACGATTCGTGTTACCTCGGCCGGTACAACGGCCGCATGCGTGAGCCGCGTGCGCTCCTCGAGCGCTCGGCGCGGCGCGTCGCCGAGTTCAAGCGGCGCGGGCTCTCGAGCTTCTGCTG
>DATCCP010000104.1:0-16312 GCA_036511215.1 Candidatus Krumholzibacteriaceae bacterium | reverse complement strand
GAGGGCAAAGAGGCAGAGAAATTGCAGCGGAGGGCGCGGGATTTGTCTCTGGGCGACTCGGTCCGCTTTCTCGGGCGGAGGAACGACGTTTCCCGCATACTGGCGGCATCCGACGCCTCCGCGCTCTGCTCATGGCCGGTCGTCGAGACCTTCCCGCTCGTCGTTCTCGAGTCGATGGCGTGCTGCGCTGCCGTGGTCGCGACCGACGTCGGGGCGATCCGGGAGATGCTCGTTGACCGGGAGGAGGGCTTCATCGTTCCCCCGGGGGACATATCCGCTTTCGCCGAAACGCTCATGCGCCTCGCCCAGCAGCCGGAGCTGCGGCACGAGACGGGTCTGAAGGCGCGGGAAAGAGTCGTGCGTGATTTTGGAATTGATACTATGATAAATCGGTACGCCATTCTGATAAGGGAAGTTCTCAAGCGGTAGGTGCCTCGGATGTCACACCCAGTCGATGCGGTCATCGCAATAACCTACCGGTGCGATTCGCGCTGCAACATGTGCAACATCTGGCGCGAACCGCCGGGAGAGGAGCTTGCGCCGGAGGAGTTCCGGAAGCTTCCTCGTACGCTCAGGGATATCAACATCACGGGGGGGGAGCCGTTCCTCCGTGATGATCTCGTCGAGATCGTGCGGATCCTCGACGAGCGCTGCAATCACCCGCGCATGGTGATCTCGACGAACGGCTTTGAACGCCGCCGGATCATGCACGCGGCTCCCGAGCTCATGAAGATCGGCTCGAACGTCGGTCTCGCCGTCTCTCTCGACGGCATCGGCGAGAAGCATGACGATATCCGCGGCATCACCGGGGGCTTCGACAAGGTTGTCGAGACGCTCACGCAGCTTCGAACGATCGGCTACCGGAATGTACGCGTCGCGTTCACCGCGCAGCGGGAGAACGTGAAGCATCTCGGCGCCGTCTACGACCTCTCGCGGCAGTTCGGCTACGAGTTCACGACCTCGGTGGCGCAGAATTCCGAGTTCTACTTTTCGACGGCCGAGAACCAGACGATCGATCCGCTCGATCTCGAAAGCGAGCTCCGGTACGTGATGCGCAAGGAGCTTCTGAGCCTGAGCCCCAAGCGTTGGCTCAGGGCGTATTTCTATACAGGGGTTCTCAGGTACAACGTCTCCAAGGAGCGGATCCTCGCCTGCCGCGCGGGAACGGATTCCTTCTTCATGGATCCCGAGGGCTCCGTGTACCCGTGTCTGACGCTCAACAGGCCGATGGGCAGCATACAAACCCGCGCGTTCGAAGATATCTGGAACGGCACGTCCGCGGACGAAGTCCGGTCCATGGTCGATCGATGCTCCCAGCCATGCTGGATGATCTGCACGGCGCGAACCGCGATGATGCGGCGGCCGCATGAGCCTGCGCGATGGATTCTCGCGAACTGGCTCAGGGTCATCGCCGGCAAGGAGGTGGGATAATGCAGGGTGAGGCGCGAGCGCCGCGAGCGGCGCGGGAGGGGAAGCGTCTCAAGATCGCGATGATCGGATCCCGGGGACTCCCGCTCGTGTACGGCGGGATCGAACGCCACGTCGCGGAAGTCGGTTCGCGTCTCGCCGAGCGGGGACACGAGGTCACCGTCTTCGGGAGAAAGCCGTTCAGCGTGAACGGCCAGCACCGCCGGATGCGAATCCGCGTTCTGCCCTCGATCCCGACGAAGAACCTCGAGACGGCCTCGAACGTGCTCGCCGCGACGGTGCGCGTTCTCTTCGAACCCTTCGACATCGTCCACTACCACGGTGTCGGTCCTTCGCTCTTCGCCTGGATGCCGGCCGCGCGCGGCGTGACGACGGTTGCGACGATACACGCGGAGGACTACCGTCAATCGAAATGGGGCTCCGCGGCGCGCTTGCTCCTGCGCCTCGGCGAGTCGACCGCGGTTCGCAGGACGGACGCGGCGATCGCCGTCTCGAGGCTCATGGCGTCGCGTCTCGAGGCGAAGTACGCTCGCCCGGTCGTGTTCATCCCGAACGGCGCGACGCTGCGCGAGGCGCCCCCCTTTGCGGAGGCCCGCTCGCTCGGGCTCGAACCGGGGCGCTACATTCTCACCGTCGGGAGATTCATCGTCGAGCGCGGGTTTCACACGCTGCTGGCGGCGTTCAGAAACGTGCCGGGCGATTGTCGGCTCGTGATCGCGGGAGACGCCCGATTCGCGGAGAGCTACGAGCGGCGGCTCAAGGAGATGGCCGATGCGCGCGTCGTGTTTCCGGGCTACGTGTCGGGAGCGCTCCTCGACGAGCTCTACGCGCACTGCGCTTTCTATGTCCTTCCCTCGACGGTCGAGGGGCTGCCGATTTCCCTTCTCGAGGCGATGAGCTTCTCTCGTCCGGTGCTCGTAAGCGACATTCCGGAGAACCTCGAGGTTGCAGAGGGAATCGCCGTGGCATTCAAAAGCGGCGACGCGGGGGATCTTTCGCGCTCGATCGCGCGCATGCTCGGGATGGACCCGGCGGAGCGGGAGCGCCGGGGCGCCGCGGCCCGGCAGCGGATCGCACGCGACTACACGTGGGATCATGTGACGGACGAGGTCGAGGCTCTCTACAATCGGCTCGTCGACGGGCGCCGCCGCCGCTCGTAACCGCGATAGGACGTTCGTACTGCCGCGGGGCATTTTTTGTTGACACCCGAAGGCTTTTTCTGTTAGGTAGGGCGGAATCGGGCACGCCGCGTGCTCTGTTAGGGTGGTCGTGTCATGAGAAAGCGGGTCGTAACGATGCGGAGAGAAATCGTCTTCGTGGGGAGCATCGTCCTTCTCACAGCGTTGACGGGATGCGCCCCGCGCGAGATGACCGGCGCGGCCCAACGACCGGCGGGAGGCCCTTCGCGCCCCGTGCGGGAGACGGCTCCCTCTGCCGCTCGCGATACATCCGGAACGCGGGCTGCATCGTACGATCTCGAGGAGGAAGTGCCGGAGAAGACCCCGCAGAGACAGGCGCAGCTCATCGAGAGACTGGAACCGGCGAAGCCCGATACGATCACCGTCAAGGATGTTGCGATCGAGGAAAAGCCGAAGCAGCTCTACAGCGTCGGCTATCGTATCCAGGTTTTTGCGTCGGGGGACCGGACGGCCGCCGAGAAGGTCAAGGAGCGCGTTGTTGCGGGAACTCGGCTTTCGACGTACATTGAGTATGAAGATGGTCTCTATAAGGTGCGCGCGGGGGATTTCGCCGAGCGCAAGGACGCAGCCCAAGCCAGACTGAAGCTCGCCGGATCGTACCCTGGCTGCTGGATCGTTCGGACGACCATCCGGCAATAGCGGCGGAGCAGAGGGGGAAAGGAGCAGAGCCCACAATGCCGGAGTTGCGCAAAGACGTGATCACGGGCAGGTGGGTGATCATCTCGACCGAGCGGGGAAAGCGGCCCATCGAGTACAAGATGGAGAAGCGCCCCGCGCTCGGGGGATTTTGTCCGTTCTGCGACGGGAACGAGGACAAGACGCCCCCGGAGGTGCTCGCGTACCGGAACCCGCAGTCGGCCCCCAACTCGCGGGGATGGAAGGTGCGTGTCGTTCCGAACAAGTTTCCCGCTCTGCAGATCGAAGGAGACCTCGACAAGCGGGCGGACGGCATCTATGACGTCATGCGCGGCGTCGGCGCGCATGAGGTCCTCATCGAATCGCCGCAGCATCTCACCCAGCTCGCCGACCTTCCGAACGATCATGTCGAGAGCATCTTCTGGGCGATCCGCGACCGCTGCATCGATCTCAACAAGGACTCGCGCTTCAAGTACATCCTCGTGTTCAAGAATCGGGGGGAAGAGGCGGGCGCCTCGCTTGAGCACTCTCACATACAGCTTATCGCGACGCCGATCATCCCGAAGCGCGCGATGGAAGAGCTCGATGGCGCGCAGTTTCACTACAAACTGAAAGAGCGATGCATCTTCTGCGACATCATCAAGCAGGAGATCGAGGTCAAGAAGCGCATCATATTTATGAATGACTTCTTCGTGGCGATCGCGCCGTATGCCTCCCGGTTTCCGTTCGAGACCTGGGTCATGCCGATCAAGCACGTCTCTGCGTTCGAAAAGACAGTCTCCGAATGGTTCCCTCAGCTCGCCGACATGATGAAGAAGGTTCTCAGGAGAATCGACGAAGTCCTCGATATCCCTCCGTTCAATTTCATTATCCACACGGCTCCCTGCAAGACGCCCGATCTCGAGTACTACCACTGGCATCTCGAGATCATGCCGAAGCTCACGCGCGTCGCCGGGTTCGAATGGGGAAGCGGCTTCTACATCAACCCGACTCCACCGGAGGACGCGGCGGAGGCGCTGCGCAACCACGGGGCCACGCAGGAAAAGAAAGCCTGATGACAAAGGAATAGCGTGATGACGAAGAAAGAGCTGAATCTTGTCCTCGTAACGACCGAGATTGTCCCCTTCTCGAAGGTCGGCGGGCTCGCCGACGTTATGGGAGCGCTGCCCGACGAGCTCGAAAAGCTCGGTGTCTCGGTAAGCATCTTCACGCCTCTGTACTCGTCGATCGATCGGAGCAGATTCGGCGTGAAGCCCGTCTCCGGCCTGAAAGCGCTCGAGGTTCGCGTCGCCGGCATGGTCGAGAGGTTCCGTCTCCATACCTGTCTCAAACCGGGGACGCGCGTGAGTGTGTACTTTATCGACAACGACCGTTTCTACGCGCGGAAGGGCATCTATACGGTTCCCGAAACGGGAAAGGCGTTTCCCGATGAGGACGAGCGGACGATCTTCTTCAATCGCGCGTGTGTGGCTTCGATCAAGGCGCTCAATCTGCATCCCGACGTGGTTCACTGCAACGATTTTCATTCCGGGCTCATTCCGGCGTACATGAGCCTCGAGGAATCCGATAATCCGCACTTTGCGCTCGCGGGGACGGTCTTCAGCATCCACAACCTTGCGTACCAGGGAATCTTCGGGCGCGATTTTATGCAGAAGGCGGGCTTGAGCCAGTCGCTGTTCACGCCGATGAGCCCGTTCGAGTACTGGGGCAAAGTGAATCTCATGAAGGTCGCAATCTCCTATTCGGGAATCATCAGCACGGTGAGCAAGACCTACGCGGAGGAGATCGCGAGCACTGAGGAGTACGGGTGCGGTCTCGAAGGGGTCCTCCGCTCGCGAAAGAGCGACCTCGTGGGGATCCTCAACGGCATCGACACGAACGTGTGGGATCCCGCGAAGGATGCGCTCATCCCGCACCGGTTCAGCCCGGAGTCCCTTACCGGGAAGGGAGATGACCTCGCGGAGCTTCTCGCGGCGTTCGCGCTTCCGGCGACGAATCGAGGTCCCGTGATCGGGATGGTCTCGCGGCTCGTCGACCAGAAGGGCTTTGACATCCTCGCCGAGGCGTTCGAAGCGATCATGTCGCTCGGCGTTTCGCTCGTCATACTCGGAACGGGACAGGAACGATATCACGAGCTCTACTGGGGCTTCGCGAAGAAGTACCCGAAGCAGTTCGGCCTCAAGCTCGAGTTCAACGACCGGCTTGCCCATCTCATCGAGGCGGGGAGTGATTTCTTCCTCATGCCGTCGCGTTACGAGCCGTGCGGGCTGAACCAGATGTACAGCCTCCGCTACGGCACGATTCCGATCGTCCGCGCGACAGGAGGGCTCCTTGATACGATCTCCGAGCTCGATAGGGCCGGCGCGTCGGGGAATGGATTCACTTTCACGGACTACTCGGCCCCGGCGCTTCTTGAGGCGGTGAAGCGCGCGGTCAAGTTCCACACGAACAAAGCCGCACTCAAGAAGACGCGCATGCGGATCATGGCTGAGGACCATTCATGGCGCCGCTCCGCCGAAGAATACCGTGCGATGTACGAGCGCGCGCGCAGCCGCGTTGGAATGGGGTTGACAAAGTAGAAACGCGGTTTTTATACTTACTGTCTGACAATCGATGAGGGGCGGGAATAGCTCAGTTGGTAGAGCGCAACCTTGCCAAGGTTGATGTCGCGGGTTCAAGTCCCGTTTCCCGCTCCATTATTTATTGAGGCGGCATAGCCAAGTGGTAAGGCGACGGTCTGCAAAACCGTTACTCACCGGTTCGAATCCGGTTGCCGCCTCCATTCTTAGTCCCGCTCCGGCCCCTTGTAATCGGGCGCAATTCGTGCTAAACTGATACTAATTGGAGCAGCTGCACCAGTTTGAGCCTTACCCGGGGTTTCATCTTCTCTGATTTCTCTATCCGGAGACTCGAATGAACATACTGGGAATATCGTGCTTCTATCATGACAGCGCCGCGACCCTCGTGCGTGACGGCGAAATCCTCGCAGCCGCGCAGGAGGAGCGCTTTACCCGCCGGAAGCACGACATGGGGTTCCCGAAGCACGCGATCAAGTTCTGCCTCGACTACGGGAACATCACCGCGAACGATCTCGACTACGTCGCGTTCTACGACAAACCGCTCCTCAAATTCGAGCGCATCCTCGAGATGTACATTGCCTACGCGCCGCGCGGGCTCCGCTCGTTCCTCATGGCGATCCCCTTGTGGATCCGGGAAAAGGCGTGGATACCCGAGCTCATACGCAACGAGCTCGGCTACGAAGGCCCTATCATCTATCCGGAGCATCACCAGTCCCACGCCGCCTCCGCTTTCTTTCCTTCTCCGTTCGGGGAGGCCGCCTTTATCACGATGGACGGCGTGGGGGAGAAGGCTACTTCATCGTACGGCGTCGGCTGCGGCAACAAGGTGACGATCCTCGCCGAACAGCATTTTCCCCACTCCCTCGGGCTCCTCTATTCAGCTTTCACGTACTACACCGGCTTCAAGGTGAATTCGGGCGAGTACAAGGTCATGGGGCTCGCCCCGTACGGGGAGCCGAAGTACGTCCAGGCCATCCTCGATCATCTCATCGATCTCAAGGATGACGGCTCGTTCAAGATGAACATGGAGTACTTCAACTATGTCGCGGGTCTCACGATGACGAACGAGAAGTTCCATCGCCTCTTGGGCGGCGCCCCGCGGAGGCCCGAGGGGAAAATGACGCAGCGCGACATGGATCTCGCGCGGTCGGTCCAGGACGTCACGGAGGAAGTGATGTTCCGCACGGCGCGGCACGTTCATCGCGAGACAGGCCAGAAGAACCTCTGCCTCGCGGGGGGCGTCGCTCTCAACTGCGTCGGCAACGGGAAGATTCTCCGCGACGGTTCGTTCGAGAAGATCTGGATACAGCCCGCGGCGGGGGACGCGGGTGGTTCGCTCGGCGCCGCCCTCTTCGCGTGGTACCAGTATCTCGGCAATCCTCGCGAGGCCGACGGCGCGAACGATATGCAGAAGGGGTCCTACCTCGGACCAGCGTTCACGAGCGACGAGGTGCGCGCGTTTCTCGACCAGCACAAGCTCCCGTACCGGGAGCTTGCGTACGACGATATACCGGAGACGGTCGCGGATCTCATCACGAGCGATAAAGTGGTCGGATGGTTTCAGGGGCGCATGGAGTTCGGGCCTCGCGCGCTCGGGAGCCGCTCGATACTCGGAGACGCGCGCTCATCGACCATCCAGAAGATCATGAACCTCAAGATAAAATTCCGCGAGAGCTTCCGTCCCTTCGCCCCGTCCGTGCTCGCGGAGCGTGTCTCCGACTACTTCGATCTCGGCGTCGACAGCCCCTACATGCTTCTCGTCGCCGACGTGGTCGAGGGGCGGCGTCGGGCGATGACCGCCGAGGAGCAGGAGCTCTTCGGCATCGACAAGCTCAACGTCGTGCGCTCCGAGATTCCGGCGGTGACGCACATCGATTACTCGGCGCGGATTCAGACCGTGCACCGCGAAACGAATCCGCTCTATCACCGTCTCATCTCGGCGGTCGAGGCGAAAACGGGATGCCCCGTGATCGTGAACACGTCGTTCAACGTTCGCGGCGAGCCGATCATTTGCAGTCCGCTCGACGCGTACACCTGCTTCATGCGGACGGAGATGGATTACCTCGTCATGGAAGATCTCATCCTCGACAAGAAGGAGCAGCCTTCGTTCCACGACGAGATCGATTGGAGGAAGACGTACGAGCTCGACTAGACTCCGGCTGGTGACGGCCGGAGAAAGGATTGTCAATGGACGGAAATCGGAAACGTGATGTCTCGATGCCCGCAGGAAAGCGGGTCCTTTTCGCGATTCTTGCGGTCATCTTCTGCTTCGTGCTCGCCGCGGTAATCGCCGAAATCGGGCTGCGCCTCTTTCTCCCGCAGCAGGAATCGATGCGGTTCTTCGCGTCGAGCGACCGCTACGGCTACGAGCTCAAGAAGAGCTTCCATCAGCGTTACCGTTACGTCGGATCGGATTTCGTTATGGACGTGCGGACCGATTCCATCGGGCTCAGGGACCGCGAGTACGCCCCCGCGGAGTTCTCGCGGCCGGGCCTTTTGCGCGTGTTCCTCATCGGCGATTCCTTCGCGTTCGGCCAAGGGGTGAACATGCCGGACCACTACGGGAGGAAGCTCGAGGATCTGCTCAATGCGGCGGGTCTGCCGGCGACCGTGATCAAGAGCGGGGTTCCCGGCTGGGGCACCGTGCAGGAGACGCGATACGCACGGGATCATTTCGGCCTGTTCAGGCCCGATGTGATCGTGCTGACCTTCAGTGGGAACGATCCAGGGGATGACGTTGCGTTCGGGTTCGGCATGAGGAACGGCGAGAAGGGGGTTATTCGATTTCCGGGTAAAACGTTCGTCCGGGATCACTCGCATCTCTACCGGTTTCTCTTTTACCGGTTCAAGAGCGTCCTCGACGGCGCGATACTGAAGAAAAAAGCGGTTCGCTCGGGTGAAGGTGCCGCCATCGATACGCAGAGCGCCGCGATCATCACGGAAGCGGAATGGGAGCGAAGCCTCCAGACTATCAGGACGTTCCGCGACGAGTTTGTCGCGTTCAATCCGCGCGGAATCGTGCTCGTGCAGGCGAGCGCGCCATGGAACGCGGGACTGCGGGACCGCTTGAAGGGGCTTACGAACGGCTCGGATCTCTTCTACATCGACCTGTTCGATGCGGTCTCCTCTCTCGTGCCGGGAGAACGAAGGCTGCCCTACGATGGGCATTGGAGCATCGCGATGCACTCGATTTCGGCGCGGGCGCTCGCCGGCTTTCTTGAGGCCCGCGCGCGGGAGACATCTAGAAACTGACGTTTCGCCGGCGTTTACATGAGGGAGAAGCAAGGGTATGGGTCTCGTCCGCGATGTATCCACGGAGCTCGGAAAGCTCAAGCAGGATCGGAGGGCGCTCCGAACATTCGGCATAACGATGGCCTCCTGCCTCGCCGTGATCGGCGTTCTCATGTATTTTGTTGGTCACCATCCGCGGCGCTCGCTCTGGACGTGGATCATTGGAGCGGCGTTCCTCGTTCTCGCTTTCGCCGCGCCGCGCGCCCTCAGGGAGATTCACCGGGTCTGGATGGGGCTCGCGTTCGTCCTCGGCTGGTTCGTCTCGCGCATCATTCTCGCGATCCTGTTCTACGTGATCGTGACGCCGATCGCGGTCGGGATGAGGCTCGCGGGAAAAGACGTCCTGCACGAGAAGATCGATCGAGGCGCGACGACGTACTGGATCCGCCGCGAGAGCGCCGTCGACGATGCGAGAGCGTGCGAAAAGCTTTTCTAGCGTGAAGGGACGATTCGATGGGAAAACTAGGAATCATCAAGGAGTTCATGCAGTACCTCTTCAGGCGCAAGAAATGGTGGCTCGCGGCGGTTATGATCATGCTCCTTCTGCTCGGCGCCCTGATCATTTTGACGCAGGGGAGCGCCATTGCTCCGTTCATCTACACGCTTTTTTAGGCCGGTTCGCGGCGCCCCTTTTCCCTTGCCGCCTCGGGAGGCATCGTTTACCATCGAATTCGTGCCGGGGTGGCGGAACTGGCAGACGCTGCGGACTTAAAATCCGCTGAAGCTTTGCTTCATACCGGTTCGATTCCGGTCCCCGGCATTTGATTAGAAATATGGGGCTTCCAAATGTATCAGGGTTCGCTTTCGATAATCATACCGGCGTAAAACGAGAAACAAGGGCTCGATTCCATGCTATGAACTCCCACAAGAAGCTCGACCTTGGACGCGGATTGCACGCCTGGGAGGCGGCGCTCCTCGACGCGGGCGATCTCTACCTCGTCGGGGGGACGGTCCGGGACATGCTGCTCGGGGCCGACATCGACTCGGTCGATGCGGATTACCTCGTCACGGGGATCACGCTCGAGGACTGTATCTCGCGGCTCGAGCGCTTCGGCGCGCTCAGCTTCGTCGGGAAGTCATTCGGCGTTCTCAAGTTTACGCCCCGCTCGGAACGGACGGTCGACGTGTCGCTCCCGCGAACGGAGTTCTCCACGGGGCCCGCTCACCGTGATTTCGAGGTGCGCTTCGATCCGCATCTCGCCGTGGAGAAGGATCTCGAGCGCCGTGACTATACGATCAACTCCATGGCGTTTGACCTGAGAAAGCGCGGGCTCATCGATCCCCTCGGAGGGGAACGGGACCTGGACGCAAAGGTTCTCAGGGTCAATAGGAGCGCTTCGTTCATCGAGGACCCGCTTCGGATCCTGCGCGGCGTGCAGCTCATGGCGCGGTTCGGTCTTGCCGTGGATGAGGGAACGCGCGATCTCATGCAGCGCGACCGCGGCCTTCTCGGGAGCGTCTCGCCCGAGCGGGTGCGGGACGAGCTGAACAAGATGATGCGTTTCGCCGCGACGCCCTCGAGCGGCTTTCTCTTCATGCACGACGAGAGAATTCTCGGCATCATCCTTCCGGAGCTCGAGTCCACGTTCGGCGTGGAACAGAACGAGTTCCATCCCGACGACGTCTTCATGCACAGCCTCAAGAGTTGTGATCGCGCGCGGGCGGATCTGCGCCTGAGGTGGAGCGCGCTCCTGCACGATCTCGGCAAGAAAGACATGAAGCAGCTCGTCGACGGCCGCGCCGTTTTCTACCGGCACGAGGAGCGGAGCGCACAGATCGCCGATGAGATTCTCGAACGCCTCAGGTTTCCCAACGACCTGAGGAGGAGGATCGTGTCGCTCATCGAGAACCACATGTTCAACATGACCCCCGACTGGTCGGATGCAGCAGTGCGGAGGCTTGTCGCAAGGGTCGGAACGGAGAACATCGACGATCTTCTCGCGCTCAGGGAAGCCGACGGGCTCTCGCGCGGGGAGGAACGCACACTCGACGAGAACAGGACAATACGCGAGCGGATCTCGCGCATCCTCGAATCGGATGCCGCCTTCAAGATAAAGGACCTCGCGATAATGGGCGAGGATGTCATGAAGGTGCTCGGGATGGAGGAGGGGCCGGAGGTCGGCGCAATTCTCCGGAAGCTCTTCGATATCGTGCTCGAGCATCCGGAGCTCAACTCGAGGGAATCGCTCATCGCGCTCGTGGGGAAAATGGGCACAAAAAAATGAGAGTCTCTGCAATCGGTGTCAGGGGTACATGCTGGAGTGGGTTCGAGGGAGGTGATCCTCGATTTCCAGAATGTCAAGTAACCTCTTATGGGGCAAAGAGTTAATTGCAGAAACTCTCAAGTTCAATATAGGTGTTACACCCTAGGTTTGTCAATAGAAAATCGGCTGGGGCGAGAAAAAGATCAGCGGCGCCCGTCCATACGTTGGATTCCCGGGGCTGGATTTATTATCGTTACGGAAGAGGGGAGGCGACGGAGGCGCAATGAACAGGCTCGAGAGGCTCATTCGGGAAATCAAGACGCAACTCTTCCCGTACCGCAACGAGCATGACATCGAGCGAGGCTGCGAGCGGTGGGGCGTGGGCGAGGAAGACTGTCTGACCTCCTGGGTCGTGGGGCAGCTTTCGGTCTGCAGAGAGAAGAGCAAATGTGCGAAGAAGAGAATGTGCGCGTTCTACAGCTACAGCGACATCGCTCGGAAGAACTTCGAGATTTGCCAGGAGGTGATTCTGATTCTCGAAAGTGGCGACGCCAAGTGCAGTTTCGTGGAAAAAGATGAAGAAAGTTGAAGCTGCCGCACGCTGACAATATGGCACATATGGCAGTCATGTATTGAGCCTTGTGATTCTGTCCCTCCTGATCCGATCACAGCCAGCCTGTAATTTATTATTATACAATATGTTAAAATGATTGACACGAGGACGTGCATGGCATGATATTTGTTTCATTACGGTCGAAAACATACTGGTTCTGAAAGCGAGGAGAGAAAATGTCAAAGATCATCGGTATCGATCTTGGAACTACGAACTCATGCGTCGCCGTGATAGAGGGCGGCGAACCGGTCGTCATTCCGAACCCCGAAGGGGGAAGAACGACTCCATCGGTCGTCGGCTTCAAGGACGACCAAAGGCTTGTGGGCGTGCTCGCCAAAAGACAGGCGATCACGAACCCGAAGAACACCGTCTATTCGATCAAGCGTTTCATGGGGCGCAAATACGGCGAGGTGGCGAACGAGATCTCCGAAGTACCCTACAATGTCGTGCAGGGTCCGAACGGGGACGCGCGCGTGAACCTCCACGGGAAGGAATTCACGCCCCCCGAGATCTCGGCGTTCATCCTCCAGTATCTCCGGGATGCGGCCGAGAAATACCTCGGTGAGAAGGTGACGCGGGCCGTCATCACCGTCCCCGCGTATTTCAACGACAGCCAGCGCCAGGCGACGAAGGACGCGGGTCGCATCGCGGGGCTCGATGTCGAGCGCATCATCAACGAGCCGACCGCGGCCTCCCTCGCGTACGGCCTCGACAAGACGGGGGAGAAGACGATCGCCGTCTTCGACCTCGGCGGAGGCACGTTCGACATCTCCATTCTCGATCTCGGGGACTCGGTCTTCGAGGTCAAGGCGACGAACGGCGACACGCACCTCGGCGGGGACGACTTCGATCAGCGCGTCATGGACTGGCTGATCTCGGAGTTCAAGAAGGAGCAGGGGATCGATCTTTCGAACGATCCGATGGCGATGCAGCGAATCCGCGAGGCCGCCGAGAAGGCGAAGTGCGAGCTCTCGACTGTTCCCCAGGCGGAGATCAGCCTGCCCTTCATCACGGCGGATGCGAACGGTCCGAAACACCTCTCGATGAAGCTCACCCGCGCGAAGCTCGAATCGCTCACCGCCGACCTCATCGAGCGCACGGTCGGCCCATGCAAGGCATGTCTCCGGGACGCGGGGGTCATGCCCGCCGATCTCGACGAGGTGATCCTCGTCGGCGGAGCGACGAGGATGCCCGCCGTCCAGGCAAAGGTGAAGGAGCTTTTCAACAAGGAGCCGCACCGCGGGGTGAATCCGGACGAGGTCGTCGCCCTCGGCGCGGCGATTCAGGGAGGCGTGCTCGCCGGCGACGTGCACGACGTTCTGCTCCTCGACGTGACGCCGCTTTCGCTCGGCATCGAGACCCTCGGGGGCGTCATGACGAAGCTTATCAACCGCAACACGACCATCCCGACGCGGAAAAGCGAGATATTCTCGACCGCGGCGGACAGTCAGACGACGGTCGAGATCCACGTGCTCCAGGGGGAGCGCGAAATGGCGGGGAACAGCAAATCGATCGGACGCTTCCAGCTCGCGGGGCTGCCACCCGCGCCGCGCGGCATCCCGCAGATCGAGGTGACCTTCGATATCGACGCGAACGGCATCCTCAACGTCTCGGCGAAGGACAAGGCGACGGGGAAGGAGCAGAAGATCATCATCCAGCCTTCGAGCGGCCTGAGCGAAGACGAGATTAAGAAGATGGTGAGCGAGGCCGAAAGCCACGTCGCGGAGGACCGCGCGAAGCGGGAAATCATCGATCTCCGCAACCAGGCCGACCAGCTCGTCTACCAGACCGAGAAGCAGCTCGCGGAGTACAAGGACAAGATCTCGTCGGACGACGAAACCGAGTTGCGCCGTGCGCTCGAGGATCTCAAGGAAGCGGCGAAGCAGGACGACAAGAACCGAATCCGCTCGGCGATGGACCATCACAACGAGGTCTGGCAGCGCGTGGCCCAGAAGATGTACCAGGCCGCCGACGCGCAGCCCGGCCAGGGCGCGGGCGGCGCCTCGCAGCCCGGCGAGCAGGCACCGCCGCGGCGCGAGGAGAGCGCGGACGGAAAGCCCGTCGACGCCGAGTACGAGGTTCTCGACGACGACGACAAGAAGAAATAGGCGCGGCAGCCCCGAACCCGCGGCCCGGTTGAACATTACGCACGACGCGTGCGGAGAGATTTTCGTTGCCCGCACGCGTTCCGTATTATAAACTGTAGTCCGTACGAGTGTATGGGCGATTAGCTCAGATGGTTAGAGTACCTGCTTGACATGCAGGGGGTCACTGGTTCAATTCCAGTATCGCCCACCATTTTTTTGCTTCAAAGGATCATCCGGAGATGGCAGAGCTCGTTTCAAGAGACGGTTCGCGGAGGACGATCGCGGGGGGCGTCCCGTTCACGGAGGTTCTCAAGGACCTTCCCGAAGGCGTCCGGCGCAACGCGGTCGCCTTCAAGGCGGGGGAGCGCCTCTTCGACCTCCGGCAGAATGTGCCGGACGACGGGGAGTTCGGCGTCGTGACGAAGGAGGACCACGAAGCGCTCGGGGTCCTGCGTCACAGCGCCTCGCACCTCATGGCGCTCGTCGTGCAGGAGCTCTACCCGGGAGTCCGTTTCGGCATCGGCCCCGCGATCGAGGACGGATTCTACTACGATTTTCTACTCGATGTCTCCTTGACCCCGGATGATCTCGCGCGAATAGAGGAAAGAATGAACGGGCTCCTCAAGCGCGGCGATATGTCGTTCACGCGGGAGGAGGTTCCGAGCGCGGGCGCGATCGCTCTGTTCGAAAAGCTCGGTCAGCCGTTCAAGGTCGAGCTCATCAGGGATCTCGCCTCCGAAACCGTTTCGATCTATCGCCTCGGAGGCTTCGCCGATCTCTGCGCGGGTCCCCACGTGGGCGACATCAAGATGCTCAAGGCGTTCAAGCTCATCTCGATCGCCGGGGCCTACTGGCGCGGAAACGAACACAACCAGATGCTGCAGCGAATCTACGGGACCGCGTTCTTCAAGAAGGACGATCTCGAAAAAGAGCTTGTCCGGCGGGAGGAAGCCAAGCGGAGGGACCATCGGAAGCTCGGACCGCAGCTCGAGCTTTTTGATATCAAGGAAGAGGCGGGCGGAGGGCTCGTGTTCTGGTACCCCAAGGGATACATCCTCCGCGAGACGATCGAGAACTACTGGAAAGAGGAGCATCGCAAGAACGGTTACGAGATCATCATGACCCCGCATATCGCCAAGAGCAGTCTCTGGCGCACCTCCGGGCACCTCGATTATTACCGGGAGAACATGTTCATCATTCCGTCGGAGGAGCAGGAGTTCGTCCTCAAGCCGATGAACTGTCCGGGTCATATTCTCGTGTACAAGAGCAAGCTGCACAGCTACCGCGATCTCCCGATCCGCTACGCCGAGCTCGGGACCGTGTACCGGAACGAACGGAGCGGAACGCTGCACGGGCTGCTCCGCGTGCGTGGCTTCACCCAGGACGACGCCCATATCTTCTGCACGCCCGAGCAGCTCGTCGAAGAGGTGGACCGCTGCTTCGATTTCGCGCACCGGCTTCTGACGGCTTTCGGTTTCGAGAACTACCGGGTCGAGCTGAGCGTGCATGATCCGGACAATATGGCGAAATACGCCGGAACCGAGGAGGAGTGGGAGCGGGCGGAGGCGTCGCTGCTCTCGGCGATCGAGAAGCGCGGGATTCCCTATCACAGGATGGTCGGGGAGGCCGTATTCTACGGACCGAAGATCGATCTCAAGCTCATCGACGCGATCGGGCGCGGGTGGCAGGCGACGACGATCCAGTTCGATTTCAATCTGCCGCGCCGGTTCGATGTCCAGTACGTCAACGCGCAGGGACAGCGCGCCTACGTGTACATGATTCATCGGGCGCTCTTGGGCTCAATCGAGCGTTTCATCGGCACCCTCACCGAGCACTACGCGGGGGAATTCCCGCTGTGGCTCGCGCCGGTGCAGGTTCGCGTGTTCCCGATCGGTCCCGGCCAGCACGACTTCGCCCGGGAAGCGGTGAAACGCCTCGTCGATGCGGGTATCAGGGCGGAAGGGGACCTGCGGGAGGAGAAGATCGGCTACCGTATCAGGGAGGCGGAGCTCCTCAAGATCCCGTACATGGCTGTCGCCGGCGACCGCGAGGTGGCCGACGGAGTGCTCGACATTCGGTCCAAGAGAAGGGGCAGAATCGGGACGAAAAAAATCGAGGATTTCATCGTCGAAGTGATTGACGAAATCAAGCGGAAGACGTATCTTTAGGGGCGAAAATCGAAGTGAAAAGCAGAAGGCGTATGCCTTCTCACCTTACGGTCTTCGGTGTACCGGTAGGGTTTCATCTTGAATCCGGTCGAAACGGGCGGGTGAAA
>DATCCP010000103.1:0-3922 GCA_036511215.1 Candidatus Krumholzibacteriaceae bacterium | reverse complement strand
GTCGTGAGCGAATGGTACACCCGGTACCGGTAACGCTCGAGATGATCCGGTGCATGCCAGGTGAGGTGAATCTCGGTAGGACCGAATATCGTGTTGAGGAGAATGCCCGTCGGCGTACCGGGACGCCTGAGCTCCATGCGTTTCGTCAAGGTCCTTCCGTAGGCGTCAGTCAGCTCGAACCGGTAGTAATTCGGATCCCCGATGTTCGACTCGGAGAGCACGAATCCATCGCCGTAGGACGTTCCGAGGAGCGGGATGCCGTTGTACGTTGAAACGCTGTCCGTGACCGTGATGTCGGGATCGAGGGAGCGAATCTTCGCCGTGAGCCCGTATGCGACGCCCGTGCCGAAGTTCTTCACCCCGATCTTGAGCAGGAAGCTCTCCCCGTTCTCGATGACGCCGTTGTTGTTCCCGTACGGGAGCGTGTCCTTCGCCGTGTCGACGTAGAGCTCGAGCTTGGGTGCATGGACCTCCATGGCAAATTTCTCGGACCAGAAGCCTCCCGTCGAGTCATGCACGTCGATCGTAAACTCGATCGCGTGCTCGTCGGCGGTCGAGGCGTCGACGCCGAAACGGTAGGCGTCGTTCCCCCACTTCTCCGAGCCCGCGGGAATGTTCGGGAAGATCGCCGTGCTGTCGCTCACGGAGACCTCGGGGTTCGCCGACCGGATCTTCGCGTAGAGCTTCGTCGCCGTCGTCTGCCCCGTGTTCTTGAGCTTGATCTTGAGGTTTACCGTCTCCCCCGCGTCGAGCACACCGTCGCTATTGCCGACGACAATATCCTCGATCGTCGTTCCGCTGACGCGCAGATAGGCGGCGGTCGCCTGGGTCACCGGGATCGTGCCGCTGTATCGGCCGTGGTCGAGTCCCGTCACCGTCACCGTGATCGAGCCCGGGCTCTTGCAGAGGAAATCATCGAAGACGACGGTTCCCGAGGGCCCCGTGACCGCATGCGCGTAGTCGTCCCCCTCCTTGTAGAGGCATACGTACGCGGAATCGTACGGCGCACCGCCGCTCGTCACGGAGATCGTGATGTCGTTCGCCCCGAAATGGGCGGAGGCGGGCTTGGACACCACGAAGCTCTTCACGCTTCCCCTGAACATGCTCGCCTCGGGATCCCCGAGGTAGTTGTAGATGAAGTGCGTCCAGCGATCGGCGTTTTCCGCCTGCGCGGATGCGGTGAACGGAAGCCGCGACTCCGTGAAGAGCTTTCCGAGCTGAACGACGCCATGCTCGAAGAGGAGATTGTAGTACATGTCAAGGTACGGCCTCGAGGCGCTCGGGTATGCGGAGCGGCTTGAGCCCGTCACCGCGAAGGCGCCTCCTGTCTTGCTCAGGAGAAAGGCCTCGGCGAGGCACTTGGTGTCGAACGCGACGTTCGTACAGCTCATGAGGTACAGGGAGAAGAGGCCCGCGCCGTTCGTAAGATGGTCCGCGTCGTAGTTGAGAATGCTGCCGTCCCCGACGGACATGTTGAAGCTGAACCCGTGCCCGACGTGGAGGACGTGATTGACCCCCGCATCGAGCGAATCGATGGCCCGGGCCCTCGTAAGCTCGACCGAGCCGGGATAGTCCGTATAGTTCTGATAGAGGCGCGAGGTGACGGCGTCGGGCTTTCCCTGCAGGTAGCTCGAATAGACGTCATCGGTTATCTCCGCTCCATCGAGACCGACGGGCTGTCCGGGTATCCAATCCGTCGGGAAAATGACCTCGGCGAGCATATAGAATTTCTTTTTCGATTTCGTATCGAGGGGCGTCTCGTAGTTGATCGTCTTGTCGACGAGGAGATTGGCCTCCGCGAGGCTCGATGCGGGCATCCTCCCGATGTAAACCTCCGCATACAGATCCGCATTGTCCCCGGGATCCGACAGGCTGTGGTAGGCCTCTCCCCAGAGCGAGTCGCCGTCGGCGTTCCAGCTGCCGTCGAGGCACGAATAGTACATGTCCGTCGGCACGAGCGGATCGGAACCGAAGATCGAGTGGCCGAAGCGCACCGGGACGACGCTCGCGTCGCCGCCGAGGACCACCCACTCGACGCCCCACTGTGCGTATGCGTCCCGGATGAAGTTGCGCACCGATTCCCCCGTATCCGCACCCGACCGGGAATGCTGCTGGATCCATTCGACGGTGCGGACGACCGCCGGAATGCCCTTCTTCGTCTTCCAGTCGGCAAGCCGCTGGAACGCCGGCGCCATCGTCTCGTTCGTCACGATGAGGTAGGCGACGTCCGCCCCCTGCATGCTCGGCTCGTAGCTCGGCACAAACGCCTTCGTGAGCGGCTCGACTTTTGTCTCGTTGAACGAATAGGCGGAGGCCGCTTCGGGGTTCACGACCATCCGGGAAAGGAGCGCGCGAGACTCCTCCCGGAAGCCCTTGACGTACCGCATCCGCTCCGCCGTTTCGGCGGTCGCCGGCGCCGCCGCCGTCTCGACGACGAGCCGCGCCTGAGAGACGAGAATGAGATCCCCCGTGATTTCGTCGTACGTGACGGGGTAAACGGCAAACGACGCGACGCGGTATCCGCGGAACAGATTCGATCCGAGATAGCACACGCGCCCCGGCGGAACCGGATCCGCCCCGGTGCGGGAAGGATCCGCCGCGAGGCCCCCTACGCTCCCGTCGTCGAAATGGACGAGCGTGAAGGGAGCGAGCCGCCCGGGCGGGCGAAGGGCCTGCGTTCCGCCGATCTCGATCCGGCACGAGGAGACGTTTTCACCCTGCGGCAGAAGAATATTGACGACACGGTACGGGAGCGCCGGGTAATCGACGTACTCGAGCGTCGAGAAACCGTCGACGGAGGCCTCCACCCGCCCCGAACCCGCGTCCCGGAAATGCACGCGGGACGGCTCGAGTCCGATGCGCCACGAGAGGGTCGAGGCGCCCGCGATGCCCACAGATGTGCACGAAAGAAACACACAAGCGACGAGAATGGACAAAGCACGTTTCATACCTTCATCCTTTGTGCGATGATTGCATTCGGATTCCCATGTTTCGAGAATCGCTTAAATGAGCAACACGATAGTACACGAAATCGACCGGTTTGTCAAGAATGGCTTGATGCCGCGCCCCGATCCAGGTAACGTGCACACGGGGAATGTTTCTGGAAAGGAGCGCCGTGGCTCAGAAACGAACCGCCGCGAAAAAGGCCGTCCGCAGGGCGAAGAGAACGGAACCGAAGGGGACGGACGCATGCGCGAAGTGCATTCCCGCGAAATGCTGCATGTACTTCTCGACCGAGATCGACGCGCCGGAAAGCGGGAAAGACTTCGACGATATCCTCTGGATTATTGCCCACCGTGACGTCGAGATCTACACGAAGCGCAGACGATGGTACCTAATGGTGAAGACCCCGTGCCGGTTCTACGATCCGTTACGGGGTTGTCTCATATATCCTTCACGGCCCCGCATCTGCCGCGCACATCGAACGGCCGAATGCGAATTCGACGAAGAGTACGAGTTCGATCTCCACTTCCACTCGTACGAGGATCTCGAGCGTTTCGTGAGGAAGCACCCGCCCAAGAAGCGCTCCCGAGCGCGCACGCGATCCTAGCGGAGCAGGATCATCTTCCGCGCATCCCGATGCCCGTCCGCGCTCAGCTGCATGAAGTAGATGCCGCTCGAGACGCTCTCGCCGCGCTCGTTCTGCCCGTCCCAGCGAACCTCGTGCCTGCCCCCGGACACGGCCCCGGCCACAAGCGTCTTCACGAGAGCCCCGTTCACATCATACACCGCAAGCAGCACGCTCCGCCTCACACCTGCATCCCCCGGCACCGCATACGGAATCACCGTCGACGGATTGAACGGGTTCGGATGATTCTGATACAACCGCACCGCCTGCACCGGCACCATGATCTCCTCCGTCGTCTTCGACAGATCCTCACGCCCTGCACCCTCCAACCGGTACCGGTACACAAGACCCGCC
>DATCCP010000102.1:0-11015 GCA_036511215.1 Candidatus Krumholzibacteriaceae bacterium | reverse complement strand
CTCCCTCCGGCCACGCCGACTGGACAGGGCGGTGGACTTCGCATTCGGGCCTTTGCATATTTCGGCGGATACCGGTGTAATGCGGAATTCGTGCAAGATACATGCCTATCTTGTTTTTTCTTAGTAGATTAGACCGAAAGGGCAATGGCGGGAAATTGTTGATTATTTTCTGGATACGGATGAGTAGTAGACCGCGCCGCCGTGGCGCCGCTCCGCCACCTTCCCTTCGACCACGAGGCCGCTCATCAGCCTCGTGACGTCGGAGGGGGGGATGCCGAGCACGGCGCCGATATCGGCCGCCGTGCAGGGGCGCCTGTCGAGGAGCGGGATGACGAGCTCTTCAACGATGCGTTCCTCATGGCGCATCCGCGTCGTCCGGGCGGACGCGATGACCTCGCAGGGCGGTCCGAAGAAATCGCGGATCTTCTCCATGGATTCCTCGTCGAGCGGTTCTATGTGCCTCTCGGTCCCGGGACGCACGGCCGTGTTGAGCTGGACCCGGTCGACGCGCATGCGGCCGACGATGCTCCTCAGCGCTTCGAGATTCCCGGCGCCGGTGTTGTAGCCTTCAACGAGAAGTATCTCGAAGAGCACGGTGCCGCGGTATTCCGCGAGAAAGGTCTCGAGCCCCCCGATGATGCGAGGGAGATCGCAGAGCGCGTGGGGGCGGTTGATTCGCCTGAATGCATCGTCGACCGCGGCATCCAGCGACGGGAGCACGATATCGGCGCGCGAGAGCTCGTCCCGGACCTCGTTCATCCAGAGGAGGGAGCTGTTCGTGATGACCGCGACCGGGAGCGAACTGAGACGCTTTATTCCGTCGATGAGCTCATCCAGAGGGCGGTAGAGCGTCGGTTTGCCGGAGCCCGAGAGCGTAATGACGTCGGGCTTGTCCTTCATACGGGAGAGGTGCCCATCGAGCTCGGCGAGCACGTCGCGCGCGGCGTAAAACTCCCGGCGCTCGCACGTCTTGTCGGTCGTCGCGCCGCATTCGCAATAGACGCAGTCGAAGGTGCACGTCTTGTGGGGAATGACGTCGACGCCGAGCGAGAGCCCGAGTCTCCTCGATGGAACGGGGCCGAATATCATCTGTGAGCCCGGTGTTCTCATGGAACCTTCCTAGATCTCCCTCGCGCGGTGAGCGCGCAGCAGCGTGACCCCGAAGAGCGCCCCCGCGGCGAGTGAGAGGAGCGAGCCGGCGATGAAGGTCGCCGACGGCGAGTAGCGGGCCCAGAGCCATCCGCCGAAGATGCTCGCGGGGAGCAGCGCGAGCCCAATCACCGTGTAATAGATCGCGAAGCCGGTCGCCTTGCGCTCCCCCGGAAGGAGCGTCGCCATGTAGGCCGTAGCGACGCCGTCGGTGAAGGCGAGGTAGATGCCCTGCAGCGGGAAGAGAATCCACAGCGCGGATCTCCGCGCCTCCAGCGCGAAGAGCGCATAGAGCACCGCGTAGAGCAGATATCCGAGAAACGCGATTCTCGCCTTGCCGAATCTGTCGGCGAGCCTCCCGGCGGGATAGGAGAGGAGCGCGTACGTGATGTTCATAGTCATGTAGAGAAGCGGGATGATGTTGTCCTCGATGCCGAGATTCTTTGCCCTGAGGACGAGGAAGAAGTTCGAGGAGTTGCCGAGCGAAAAAACCGCGGTGACGACGAGAAATATCTTGAGCTCCTTCGAGAGGAGCGGTTCGCGGGCCGCGGCTATGCCGGACGGGTCCTGTCGCCGATTACCCCGCACGTGCTCGCTGACGCTGCGCTCGTGCGGGGACCCCATCGGCGCCACCCGCGGAGCGCTCGCCCCGTGCTCGCGCACGAAGATCTGAATGACCGCGACGGCAATTGCGGCCGGGATGAGGGAGATCCAGAACACGTGCCGGTATCCCATTCCGAGGGCGAGGAACCAGGTCGCCAGCGCCGGACCGAGCACGGCGCCCGCTGTGTCCATCGCGCGCTGGATTCCGTAGGAGCGGCCGTACCGGTCGGAGGAGGTGGTCTCCGCGATGAGAGCGTCGCGCGGCGGCGTCCGCACGCCCTTTCCGGCGCGGTCGATGATCCTGAAGCCGAGGACATGGCCCCAGCCCGTGGAGAGCGCGAGGATCGGCCTCGCGAGCGTCGAGAGGCCGTAGCCGAAGAGGATCGTCGCTTTTCGTTTCCTGAGGCGGTCGGATATGAAGCCCGAGATCACCCTGAAGAACGAGGCGGTGGATTCGGAGAGGCCGGCGACGAAACCGATCGCGAGGCTCCCCGCGCCGAGCGAGGAGAGAAAGATGGGGAGCAGGGGATAGATCATCTCGCTCGAGACGTCCATGAAGAAGCTCACCCATCCGAGCGCGAATACCGTTTTTCGTTCGCTCATGGTTGAAGGAATATATATCAGCCCCCTGCGGGGGAGAAAGACTATTGTTGACCGCGCGTGGCGCCGGCCCCGGCGCGATTTGGATTGTAAATTCAACATCCGTGCAATACCCTTGGGCACATGGAGGTGTGCAGATCGTGTATCAGAAAGGAAAGACAGACATGGGCGCGTCGGTCCTCGAGCTCTACGAGTCCTTGAAGCGCTCGACCGACGATATCGTGAAAATCGTGAAGCCGGGGAGCCGCATCTTCATCGGTTCGGGGGCCGCTGAGCCCCAGACCCTCGTCAAGATGCTCATCGAGCGCGGCAAAGCGATCGCCGACCACGAGACGATCAACTTGATCGAGCTCGGGACGACCCCCTACACGGAGGCCATACTGAGCAAGCCGTTCCATCAGAATGCGTTCTTCATCGGCGCGAACGTCCGCGATGCGGTGAACGAGGGGCGCGCCGAATATACCCCGATCTTCATGTCGGAGCTTCCCTGGTACCTCCGGTCGGGGCGCCTCAGGATCGATGTCGCGTTCATCCAGGTGGCCCCTCCCGACAACTACGGCTTCTGCTCGCTCGGAGTCTCCGTCGACGTCGTCAAGGCGGCCGCCGAGTGCGCGGAGCTCGTCATCGCCGAGGTCAACAGGCAGATGCCGCGCACACTCGGGGACTGCTTCATCCATCTCAAGGATATCGACTACGTCGTGGAGAGCGACATCCCGCTCCTCACGTGGATCCCGCCCGCGCCCGACGATGTCGCCGACCGGATCGGCCAGAACGTTGCGCGTCTCGTCGGGGACGGCGCCACCATCCAGGCGGGAATCGGTATGATCCCGAACGCGATCCTCGCGCACCTCAAGGAAAAGAAGAACCTCGGGCTCCACACCGAGATGTTCTCCGACGGGATCATCGACCTCGTCGAATCGGGCGTCATCACGAACCGCAAGAAGACGCTCCACAACGGAAAGATCATCGCCACATTCTGTATGGGAACGCAGCGCCTCTACGATTTCGTCGACGACAACCCCCTCATCGAGTTCCATCCGTGCGACTACACGAACGATCCGTTCATCATCGCGCGGAACGACAACATGGTGTCGATCAACGCGGCGATACAGATCGACCTCACGGGGCAGGTCTGCGCCGATTCGATCGGTGAGTACTTCTACGCCGGCATCGGGGGTCAGGTCGATTTCGTGCGCGGGGCGGCCCGGTCGAAAGGCGGAAAGCCGATCATCGTGCTCCCCTCGACCGCGAAAAAGGGAACGGTGTCGCGCATCGTCGCGTTCCTCGATCAGGGAGCGGGGGTCGTGACCTCGCGGGGGGACGTGGCGTACGTCGTGACCGAGTACGGCATCTGCAACCTTCACGGGCGGAACCTTCGCGAGCGGGCGCTCTCGCTCATCAGCATCGCGCATCCCGATTTCCGGGACGATCTCGTCAACTACGCGAAGCAGCGCCACCTCGTCCACCTCGATCAGATGCCGCTGGCGGTGGCGGGCCGCTTTTACCCGGAGCAGTACGAGCACACGGCGACGATCGGTGATCGGAAGGTCTTCTTCAGGCCGATCAAGCCGACGGACGAGGCTATCGAGCGCTCGTTCTTCTACTCGCTGAGCGACGAGACGGTCTACTACCGCTTCTTCAATATCGTGAAGACGATGCCGCACGAGAAGCTCCAGCCGCTCGTCAACATCGACTACCGCGAGGAGATGGCGATCGTCGGGCTCATCGGCGAGCCGGGGGACGAGGAGATGGTCGCGATCGGGCGGTTCAAGCTCGACCACACCGACGACTATGCCGAGATCGCCTTCGTCGTCCACGACCGCTGGCAGAACGCCGGCGTCGGGACGTACCTCATGAGCACCCTCATCTCGATCGCCAAGGACATGGGCGCGCACGGCTTCAAGGCCGACGTCCTCGCCGAGAACAAGAAGATGCTCCACGTCTTCCACAAGTGCGGCTGTCCGGTCCACAGCCGCCTCGAGGAGGGTATCTATTCCATCCGGATCGATTTCACGACGGAGAGGAGAAAGTCCGGTGAACGGCGACCGTAAGGAGCCGACGGTCTTCGTCAATTCAAGTCGTCTCGGAGCCTTCCGTTTCAGCCCCGATCATCCCTTCAATCCCGAACGCGTCACGCGCGTCTTTCGCATGTGTACGGCGCGGGGACTTCTCTCCGGACCGCTCGTGAGCGTCGTCGACGTGGAGAAGGCGGAAGAGGGCATCCTCGAGCGCTTTCACACGCCGGAATACATCGAGGCGCTGAAACGCGCCGACGGCGGCACGGAGATCGATCTCGAGATGCTCCATCACGGGATCGGCACGGCCGAGAACCCCGTCTTCAAGGGTGTCTACGATTTCTCCGCGCTCTCCGCGACGGCGAGCCTCGTCGCGGCGCGGCACATTCTCGGGGGCGCCCCCGCGGCCTTCAATCCGTGCGGCGGCTTTCACCACGCCCACGCCGACCGTGCATCCGGCTTCTGCTACGTGAACGATATCGTCATCGCCATGGAGGAGTTGCGGCGCGCCGGCCTCAGAGTCGCCTATGTCGACATCGACGCCCACCACGGCGACGCGGTGCAGGAGGCATATTACGGCGAGCCGGCCGTGCTCACGATCTCCGTGCACGAGACCGGGAAGACGCTCTTCCCCTGGGGGGGCTCGGAGCGGGAGACCGGGCAGGGGGCGGGGAGAGGCTATAACGTGAACGTTCCCCTCGAGCCGGGCTCCGACGACGAGGTCTTTCTCGTCGTGTTCAGGGAAATCGTGATGGAGGCGCTGCGGCTGTTCCGGCCCGACGTCGTCGTCGGCCAGTTCGGCACGGACTCCTTCGCCACCGATCCCCTCACGCACTTGAGGTTCACCAACAACGGCTACATCGAGGCGATAGAGCTCCTTCACCGAAGCTTCCCGCGCATCCTCGCTCTCGGCGGCGGCGGCTACAACATGGGGAACGTCGAGCGGGGCTGGACGCTCCTGTGGGCCGAGCTCACGGGGCGCACGCTCGAGGCGGGCTACGGAGGCTCTCTCGGCGGCGTTTTTCTCGAGGACTCCTCCCTTCCCGAGTCGGACCTGCGCGACATGCACGTCTATACGACGGGGCCCGAGAAGGAACGCCTTCTCGCGCGCGCCGAGGAGCTCATCCAGCACTTCAGGGAGGAAATCCGCCCGCTCCTGAGTCGATGAGCTCGAAGAGCCGGGCTCACCGCCGCATCCTACGGGGTTGCCGTCGTCGCGATCGCGACATTGGATAGCGCCGACCAGTTGGGATTCTCGTCGGCCGTCTTCAACGCGAAGTAGTAGCGCGTGCCCGGAGCGAGCCCCGTCACGACGAAGGATTCCGGTGTGCCGGCTGCTTTCGGCGGCGGCTCGCCGGACGCCTGCATCGCGAAGGCCCAGGTGACGTCGTTCAAGGGGGACGTGGAATAGCGGATATCGTACTGTGCCGCGGTGAGCGTGGTTCCATCGTCTCCCGGAGCCGTCCAGGCAAGGGTAACGCTCACGGTGGTGGAGTCGCTCGCGGCGAGATCTGTGACGGCGGCGGGGGGTGTATCGTCCGGAATCGCCGTTGTCGCGGCGCTCGCGATGTTCGATTTTGCGGACCAGTTGCCCGCTTCGTCCGCCGTCTCGAGCGCGAAGTAGTAGGGCGTGCTCGGGTCGAGCCCCGTTACGACACACGTGTCCGCGCTGCCGGCCGGTTTCGGGTGCGGCGCATCGGTCACCTTCGAGGCGGAAGGCCACACGGCGTCTGTGAGCGGTTGCTTTGAGTAGCGGATATCGTATTTCGCCGCGGTGCCCGTGTTCCCGTCGTCTCCCGGCGCGGTCCAGGTCAGGGTCATGGTGCTCCCCGTGGGCTTGATTGCGACCAGATTTCTCACGTGCGCGGGGGGATCGGTGTCGGCGGGAGCGGCCGAATTGTCCTTCGAGCAGCCGAAGGCGAGAAGCACGACCGATATGGCGATCGACGTGCTCGAGAGCCGGCGGGCCAGTCCGTTACCCAATCGCATGTTCATATGATTTCAGGAGAAATATCGCCTCTTTCGCGAGATCGGGCAAGAAAGAATTAATTTGAATATTTCCTCCAATTTACGTAATTTTCAAGGCGCTGCCGGATACGCAGAGCTTTTGGCCGCGGCCAATCACGCAATATAAAGGTGCATCAGTGGACGGTCTTGTCATAGTGGAATCGGAGCTCAACGCCCTCATCGAGGCCGTGCGCGCCTCCGGCGGGGCGAAGGACGTGGAGAGGCGGCTCCTCGACGCCGCCGAGGCGGTTCGACACGGCACGGTGTCGACGGAGGAGGATCTCCTCCGGCTTCTCGAAGACCTTATCCGCGCATCGAAGCCCCCCATTCTCTCGACCGCATGGGAGGAGGCATGGGGGCGTCTCTTCTCTCGCGCGATCGAGATCATCCTGGGCTCGAAGCGCCGCTCGCGCATTCTCATATCGCGCCTTTCGGGGCCTGAGGCGCTCGGCGCCGCCGCCGAAAAAGAGTGCATTCTCTGCGTCAACCCCGGCTCGACCTCGACGAAGCTCGCGCTCTATCGTGGGCTCGAGCTCGCCGCCTCCGAAGAGGTGCACCTGCCCCCCGATTATCCCGACAGCATCGAGAACCGGACGAAGACGATCATCGAATGGGTGAAGGCGCACGGGATCGTCGCGGGGGATCTCACCGGGATCGCGTGCCGGGGCGGGTTTATCGCGCCGGTGCCGACGGGCACCTACCGGGTCTGCCCCGAGATGGTCGAGGACCTCGAAAAGCCCCGGATCGTTCACGCATCCAATATGGCGATCCCGATCGGGCTCAAGATAAAGGAAGAGTTTTCGGGGAGCGATGCGCTTCTCGTCACGACGACCGATGCCGTGGCCTCCGACGAAATGGAGATCGGCGCCCGCATGACGGGGATCCGGCGTATTCTCCGCGACGGCTCGGGCGCCCACTACCTGAACCATCGCGCGGTGCACCGCCTCGTCTGCTCGCTCCTCGGCGCCTCCGAGGAGAATCTCACGACGATCGGCGCCCACATGGGGGGCGGCATCTCGATTCTCCGCCACGTCGACGGCCGCGTCACCGATCTCGTCAACGCCTTCTCCGGCGTGCCGAGCGCGAACCGCAGCGGCAATATTCCGCTCGACGTCCTCCTGCGCGCGATGGAGGAGGGGGAGATCAGTTTGCCTGAGCTCAAACGCTACCTCTACAAGATGGGCGGGCTCATCGATCTCGCCGGGACGAACGACTTCCGTGCCCTTCTGCACTTCAGGGACACGGGCGCCGTCGCGCGCCAGCGCGAGAAGATCGAGCTCGTCGTCGACCTTCTCGCCCGCTCGATCGCGGGCGCCGTCATGCAGCTCGCCGCGGTCGAGAAGCCGATCGAGGTCGTGATCCTCACGGGCGGCCTCTCGCGAAGCGCCGAGTTCGTCGGCCGCATCAGGCGCAAGCTCTATCCGTATTTCCCCGTCGTCGTGGTGCCGGGAGCGATCGAGCACGAGGCGCTCATCGCGGGGCATTTCAGGGCGCGCTTCCACGCGGAAGAGCTGAAGGACTACGCGGACGCGCGGGACCGTCTCCGCAGGCAGAGATCCGAGGAGCGCTTCCTCATCGAGACCGAGGTCTTCGTCCATCCGCAGCTCCGCAAGAAGGAGAATGCGCCCGTGACGAGCCTCGACGAGCTCGTATACCTGGCCCGCTCGATGGTCGCCAAGCACCGTACGCCGCGCATCGCGATCGTCGGCGCCGAGAACGAGGACGCCGTCGTCGCCGCGAAGCAGGCGAACGAGGAGGGGCGCTTCCCGATCGCCAAGTTTCTCCTCGTCGGCGATTTCTACGAGGTCAACAAGCTCGCGTGGGAATACGATATCAAGGTCGACGGCGACAACTACCGGCTCGTCGATACCGATACGCCGGTCGAGAAGGCGGTCGCGCTCTACGCCTCGGGGGAAGCGGACCTTCTCATGAAGGGGAGCGTCAAGACCGAGGAGATCATGCGCGGGGTGCTCAGATACCTCAAGGAGAGCGGCAAGCTCGAGAAGGGGCGCATCTACAGCCACGTCGGCGTCTTCCAGATTCCGACCTACCCGAAGCTTCTCACGGTGACGGACGCCGCGATCAATCCGAATCCCGACCTCGCGCAGAAGAAAAAGATCCTCGACAACGCGCTCCAGGTGATGCGGTATCTCAACATCGCGAAGCCGAAGGTGGCGATCATATCCGCCGTCGAGACGCGCAATCCGAGCGTGGAGTCGTCGATTCTCGCGGGTCTCCTCGCCGAGGAATACGAGCACCGCGACGACTGCATCGTCGAAGGACCGCTTTCGCTCGACGTCGCGATCGATCCGCACTCCGCCTCCGAGAAGGATTACAAGGGACAGATCAAGGGAAACGCGGATATACTTCTCATGCCCGACATCGAGGCGGGCAACGTCATCTACAAGACGCTCACCGTCTCGTCGGGCGCCTATCTCGCGGGAGCGGTCGTCGGGGGCGGCATTCCCATCATTCTCGCCTCGCGCGGCGACTCATCCCGGTCGAAGCTTGCCTCGATCTGCCTCGCGTGCATCGTCGCGATGCGGCTGGGGAAATTCGAGGAGACGGAACAGAAATAGCGACTCGCGGACGGAGGTTTCACGCATGACTGAACGTTCGAAGCGGCTGATCCTCATTCTCTTTCTCCTCGTCTTCCTCGTCGTCATCCCGCTCGTCGCGATCATGACCTGGGGGCCCGCGGTCAAGTCGATCGGCGGCAATTCCGCGGTCGTGCTCGAGATCAGCGGCGAGATGCTCGAATACCGTCCGACCTTCACGCCGGCCTTCTTCTTCGGCAAGCGGGAGCTCACCCTCACCGACGCGCTCACGTGTATCGACGAGGCGGCGCGCGACGCCCGCGTCAAGGGGCTCGTGCTCAAGATCTATCCGTCGGCTGCCGGCGTCGCGAAGTGCGAGGAGATCGAAAAGGCCCTCGATCGCTTCAAGAAGTCGCACAAACCGGTCATCGCCTTTTCCCCCGTCCTCGAGGGGCACCATTACCTCATCGCCTGCGCGGCCGATTCCATCTTCATGCCCCCCGCGGGATACGTGATCATTCCGGGACCCTCCTCGAGCGCGGTCTTCGTACGCGGCGCGCTCGACAAGCTCGGAATAAGCCCGAACATTCACCGGATCGAGGACTACAAATCCGCGGCCGAAATGTACACCGAGAAAGAGCGGACCAAGAAATCCCGCGCGATGACGGAGCGGCTCCTCGGCGACATCTTCGAGAAGTACGTCGCCGATATCGCCGCCGAACGCGGATGCGGCGAGGACGCCGTGCTCGCGTGGATCGACCGCGGGCTCTACTCCCCCGAGCGCGCTTTCGACAGCGGGATTATCGACGGTGTGCGTTACTGGGACGAGATCGAGGCCCGGTTCGACAAGAAGGACATACGCCTCGTCGACGCGCAGGACTACCTCCGCGCCAAGCGCTCCGCAGGCGTGCTCGGCGGCCCGCGCATCGCCGTCGTCCACGCGCAGGGGCTCATCACGATGGGGGAGAGCTGTTTCGATCCCATGAACGGTCTCACGATGGGCTCCGAGACGATCATCGCGGCGCTCCGCACCGTGCGTGAGGACGACGCCGTGAAAGCCGTAGTCCTCCGCGTCGATTCCCCCGGCGGGGACGGGCTCGCGGGAGACATGATCGCGCGCGAGGTCGAGCTCACGGCAAAGAAAAAGCCCGTCGTCGTCTCGATGTCCGACGTCGCGGCCTCGGGCGGGTACGAGATCTCCTACCGGGCGGACCAGATCCTCGCGATGCCGGGAACCATCACGGGCTCCATCGGCTCGATCACGGGCAAGATGAATTTGCGGGGCCTCTACAACAAGCTCGGCATCACGAAGGACGAGATCGGCACCGGGAGAAACTCTCTCATCTACTCGGACTATAGCGACTTTTCCCCGGAGGAATGGGATCTCGTCAAGGAGGAGCATTGGGCGTTTTACCGGACCTGGATCGAGGAGATCGCCGGGTTCCGCGAGATGTCGGTCGACTCCGTCGACTCCCTCGGCCGGGGAAGGGTATGGACGGGCGAGGAAGCTTCGGCGAACGGCCTCATCGACGAGGTCGGCGATATGAACAGCGCCGTCGGCGTCGCCTGCGAGCTCGCCGGTATCGCCGACTCCTCCCGCGCCGTGCTCGTTCATTATCCGCGGCGGGTGACGATCTTTCAGGAGATCCTCTCGCGCAACCTCCTCGAGGATGCCGCCTCCTACGCGATCCACCGTGCGCTCTTCGGGAATTCATCCGCGTGGGGCGGGCTTTTTCTGCGGAACGTCGGTGGTGAGGGGAAGATTCGCTGAAAGACCTTTAGAAAACGTAGCGGACGTCGATCAGGCTGCTCTGCAGATTTCCGGGGATAATCGCGGATTGCGAATACACGTCGATGAAGAAACGCTCCCGGTAATGAAGCGAGAACCCAAGCGTCACCGTGGACCCCGAGTCCCATATGCTCTGCCAATTCGTAACCGTCGCCGTGGGGTAGATCGCCACCTGTGGAGAGGCAGCCGCCGGCAGGATCCGGGAGTTCGAATCAGTGCCGCCCGGACGGTTGTAGTAGAAGAGAGATTGCACCGGCTGCTTCGTGACGTGTTTGTACCACTCTCCGAATAGCGTGAATCCCGAAAAAACGCTGA
>DATCCP010000101.1:0-2623 GCA_036511215.1 Candidatus Krumholzibacteriaceae bacterium | reverse complement strand
CTCGCGCTATCGGAGACGATCATGGGATAGCCCTGCAACCCCGTTGCCGTGCAGAGGGCGATACCATTTGTTGTCCATTGGACAGCTCCCGAAGCATTCACCCTCTGGGCATAGATGTCATTGTTGTGCCCGCCGCGGTAGTCATTCCACGTGACAATGGCGCCGCCCACACCGTCGGAGGCGATCGTAGGACCGCTCTGATCCAACGTCGCCGTGCATAGGGCGACGCCGTTTGCCGTCCATTGGACTACTCCCGAGGCATTGACTCTCTGGGCGAAGATGTCAGCGCGCCCGCCGCGGAAGTCTTCCCAGGTCACAATGGCACCGCCCGCACCATCGGAGGTGATCATGGGAAGATCCTGATCCCCCATTGCCGTGCAGAGGGGCACGCCATTCGCCGCCCACTGGACAGATCCCGAAGCGTTTACCTTCTGGGCATAGACATCATCGTCGCCTCCGCTGCTGCCGGCATACCATGTGACGATGGCACCGCCCGCACCATCGGAGATAATTATGGGAAGCCACTGATTAATCGCTGTGGTGCAGATAGCCACGCCATCGGGGACCCAATTCGCCCATACAGACGGCACGGCAATGATCAAAACACAGAGAACAACAAGCGGCACCGTCTTCATCGACCTGACCATAGCTACCCCCTCGTTCCGAGGATGTCCTCTTGATTATGAATGAGCAATAATTGTATCACGTCGGCCGGGGGAGTCACAGGGAAAAGGGAGAGGGCGTTGGGGCGGAAAGATCGGAGCCGCGGCCTCGCGACGGCTCAATCGCGCTTGCGCGGGGGGCTCGAGAGGGGTGTCTTCCTGCGAAATCGATCCGCGCGCTCCCGGTCGCGTTCCGATACGGACGGCTCCGTGACGTAGCGCGCGAGCTCCCCCTGCAGATCGACCGAGCACTGACCGCATGTTTCGTACAGGTTTCGATAGTTCACGTAGAAATCGCTCTGCAGAATCTCGCGGAGTCGATCACGGTGCCGGCGGGTGTAGAGATTGCAGCTCTCGGGCGCGAATGGTGTCTTGACGCACGGCATGACCTTGCCCGTCGCCGCGTCGATGTAGACGACGGAGCCGCGCTTCGCGCGGCATCCGTGGGGGCGCTCGAACAGCTCGGGATCGAGGAGGGGAATCGGAGAGCTCCCGCTCGCGCGCGCGTAGAGCGCCTCGTATTCCTCACGCTCTCCGTCGCCGAGAGTCATCTCCACGCCCGCGGCGCCGCTCAGCGGAATGTACGAGAGGTAGACGCCGATTCTGCAGCCGAGCGCGCTCATGGCGGCGAGAAATTCATCCGAGAGCACGTGCCGGTAGTTCCACTTGAACACGGTCGCGGAGAATCCGCAGAGGACGCCGTGCCGTTTCATCATTCCAAGCGTCTCGGCCGCCCTCGCGTAGACGCCGCGTCCCCGGCGCCGATCGTTCGTCTCCTCGAGCCCATCGAGGCTCACGAGCGCAAAGAAATTCCGCAGCTCCCTCATCCGAACGATGTCGCCTTCCTCGAGGGTCGTCCCGTTCGTGAAGACGATGAAGTTGAGGTCCGGGTGTTTCCGCGCCGTTCGGAAGACGAGCTCCTTCCGTGCGTCGCCGAGGAAAGGCTCCCCCTTCCCGATGATAACGACGTGGAATACGTTGAGGCGCCGCGCCTGCGCGATGGCGTAGTCGATCTGTCCCGAGGTCGCGTCGGGGCCGCCGCGATCGTCGGCGCTCTCGCAGTCGATGCACTGGAGGTTGCACGTGCTGCAGAGGGAGAGAAGCACCGCGCTCAGGTTCGGGACCGCGCCGCCGGCTTCCGCGCCGCGGAGCGCGGCAACCTTGCGGTCGAGGCCGATGAGGATGAAATTGTAGAACACCCTCTCCAGGAGCGCGGCCTTCTGTTCCGGCCCGAGATTCCCGAGCGCGCCCGCGATATGCCGCCGTGCTCCGTCCGGGTCGGCCCGCTCGCAGATCTCGCTGATCGCGTTGATCCTCGAATCCTCGGAAAAGCGGCGGTACGCCGAGAGCGAACGCAGTGCGTCCCAGGGGTCGACGTCCCCGTATTTCAACGCCGCTTCGAAACAGAGGTCGGCGACGAGCACGCGGCAGGGCCGGCTTCGCAGGGCGGCGCCGAGCGCGCGGTGGATCAAGGGACGGCTCGCGAGGAATCGCGGCAGCGCGTTCGGGCGCCGCGGCTCGCTCGCGATCGCGCGCTCCACCGACGAGAGGATTCCTCTTCCAATCGCCGACATGTCTACCGGTTCCTCAGGATGATGCGGCCGAACTGGCCGATCTTCTCCATGCTTCCCCGAATGGAGCGGGCATGGTCCGCCTCGCCCCGAAAGCAGTACCAGCAACCCTCGCATCCGTCGACATACCGTCGGGCCTCTTCCGAACGGGTCACGGAAACGGGATGCTCGAGCACGTGTCCGACGGCGGGCAAATCGACGCACGGATGGAGGCAGCCCGTGGGGTCGACGCTGAAGTACTTCCGCCCGGCGGCGCAGGGCCGGCGCTGCCCGTACGATCCCGGCATGCCCCTCAGGTAGCTCCATGAGGATATCACGTTCCCGCACTCCCGCTTGAGCTGGAGGAGGGTCTCGGCAATGCTCCCGACATCCCGGACGCGAAATTGCTCA
>DATCCP010000100.1:0-2672 GCA_036511215.1 Candidatus Krumholzibacteriaceae bacterium | reverse complement strand
GTGAAACCCCGGGCCTGGTGAATATTCTGATCGAGCCCCCGGTACTCACCCGTCACATCCTGATAGAGCTCCGGCGCAAGGAACGCGTGATACATCGACGTGTAAAAGGTCTCCTTTTCCTCCTGCGTGCCGTCGATCTCGATGCGAGCGAGCTCGCGATTCCATTTCTCGCGCGTTTCGCGGAGCACGCGGTCAAAGCTCCAGTCGGGGATCTCGGCCTCGAGATTTTTCAGCGCATTCGCGGCGCTCGTCGCCGAGATTCCGACCTTGATCAGAATGGCTTCGCCGCCTCGGGTCTTGTAGTGCGCATAGAACTGTATGCTCTTGCCCGTGGCCTCGGAACGGCTGCGGAACCGGTACGTATTGTAAACGACCGCTTTTCCATCCTTCATGATTCCGTAGTCGTCGAACCGCCGCGAGAAGCGCGCGGCGAAGTAGAGGTAACGCTCCTTGGCCCACCCGTTCACGAGATGAAACCCCGTGATCGTCGAGTCGTTCTCGACGCGGAGGTCCGACCAGACGACGTCCCACCTGAGAACGTGCTTCAAATCGACGAGGACGAACGCGCTGTCGCTCGCCGGGTAGGTGAGACGGATGATCCCGGATCGGTCCGCGGCGGTGAGCTCCACGGTGACGCCGGAATTCCGGAGCCGCACCCGGTAGTATCCAGGGGACGCGGACTCATCGCCGTGAGAGTACTGAGATCGATAGCCGGAGTCGGGACGCGCCTTCGAGCCCGGAATGAACTTCGGCGTTCCGACGGCGCTCGTGAACAGGATATCGCCGAGATCCGGAATGCCCGTTCCGTTGAGATGGGTAAGGCTGAATCCGATGATCGAGCTGTCGGAATACTCGTATCCCGAGGCCGTCTCCCAGAGCTCCTTGTCCGTATCGGGACTGATCTGAATCATCCCGAAGGGCGCCACGGCGCCGGGATAGGTGTTTCCTTCCCCCTGCGTGCCGACGAAGGGGCGGACGTAGTCGACGAGGGCAGGCGCCGCGCCCGCGGCGCCGCCGGCCTTCACGGGGGATCCTCCAGAGGCGAAAAACGGAATCGTCGCGAGAACAAGGAGAAACATCAACATTCGGATGCGCGGGGTCTCTTTCATAGATACACCTTCATGCCGAGCGCGAAGCTCTACTCGTCTACGTGCCGGACCGCGTGGCGCGCCGCTTTCTTCCGCCCCCGGAGGCGCTTCGTATCCAGACGCCTCTCCCTCGACGCCGACGTCGGTCTCGTCGCGCGCCTCGACCTGGGTCTCTCGGCGGCCCGTGCCGCCAATGCGACGAGCCGCTCCACGGCGTCCCGCCGGTTTGCCTCCTGCGTCCGGTGCCGCCGGGCGAGAATCGTAAGGACTCCGTCCTCTCCCGCCCTTTTGCCGGCGAGGCGGATGAGCCGATCCCGGACGTCGGCCGGAAGGGACACGGACCGGCGAACGTCGAAGCGCAGGCGAACGGCGGTGGCAACCTTGTTCACGTTCTGGCCGCCCGGGCCCGAGGACCGGATGAACTCGAATGTGATCTCGGAGTCGTCAATGGCGATGGATCTGGTCACGCGGATCATGAGCGACCGGACCGCCTTGCTATCGAAACCGCCCTCTATATCCGGCGAGCCCAATTAGGGCTCGTAATCGACGACGTACCGTTCGTCGCGCGCCTCGCGGATGAACTGCACGGCGGCCTGATGCGCGGGATGCTCCTGATAGAGCCGAAGCGCCTCTCTTGAGTCGAACTCGCTGTACAGCGCGATGTCGCAGGATTGCTCGGTCTTCCCGAAATCGATTCCGACTTCGATCTTCAGGAGCCCCGGAATGACCCCACTGAGGGACTCAAGCCTCTGCTTTATGATCCGCGCGTTCTCGGTCCTCGTATGGCCGTGCGCCGAAGACTTAAGGCGCCACACTACGATGTGCTTAACCATGGCTATCGCTCCTGCATGCGATTCCCCACGGGCCTGGAGAAGATCGCCTGCGATTTGAACCTGCTGAACCCGAGCCTCTCGTAGAACTCGTGCGCCTCTGCCCGGATCACGTTGCTTCGTACGAGCACTCTCGCGTATCCGCGCGCGGCGGCCCATGATTCCGCGGCCCTCATGAGCGCCGTGCCGATCCCCTTCGAGCGCTGCGCTCCGTCGACGATGAGACCGCCGATCTCGGCGAACGGCTCCGTCTGCAGACGATGCGCGCCGAAGATATACACCCAGCCGGCGACATCACCCGCCTCGCTCTCCGCCACAAGCGCCGCGCAATCAGGATCGACGAGAATCAGCCCGATCCGTTCGCGCCCCTCCTCCTCCGTCATCGGATAGCCAAGCTGCGCGGCCAGCGAGGCGACCGCCGCGGCGTCCGTCTCGCGAACAGTCCGTATCAACATCCCCTGCTCTTCTATTTCACCGGCTCCACGTCCAGGATCACAAATGAACCGGGCACGATCGTCGGACGGGGCCTCGGGTGCTCCGCCGTCGGTGCCGGCGTAGGCCCGAATGCGGCGGTCGGAAGATAGATATGGTGCGTCTTCGCATTGACGGCGAGCGTTCGTGCGCCCGTCTGCGTCGCCACGTTCTCGAGCACCGTGAAGCTATTCGCATTCACCTCTTGAATGACCGTCAACGTCCCGTCCCCGTTCGAACTGTATGCGCGCTTCAGCCCGGGATCGAAGTCCGCTCCGTCAAC
>DATCCP010000099.1:0-5064 GCA_036511215.1 Candidatus Krumholzibacteriaceae bacterium | reverse complement strand
TTGGCCCGGTCGTTCGAGGTCGCAAAGTAGTAGTAGAACTCGCCGATGACGGGCGGCGATGACGGGTTCGACACGGGCCCGTCGGTGAAGCTGTAGCTGGGCTTCTTCTTGGCCTCGACTTCTCCCACTTTCACGGCGCTCGTCGTCTCCGTCCTCCGGTAGATGTTGTAATTGGTCATGCCGCCATGCCCGACATCCTGCGGCGCCTTGTTGAAGGTGACGAGGATGGCTCCCGTGGCGTCGCACAAAATGTCGTTCGCCGCGAGGTCCTCCGGAGGATCGAGCTCCGTGTTACGGAGCGGCGTTCCGCTCGCCTCGTTCGACGGGACCGCGAAGCCCGCGGTGTGCGTGTAGACGCAGTATGTATACTTGGTGCCCCTCGTCAGACCGTTGTCCACGAACGAGTAGGTCGGCGCGTTGATCGCGTTGATGAGATTCACCTGCGCGTACGCCGGGTCGCTGAGCGACTTTCGCATCACCTCGTACGTCGTGATCGGGCTCGGATTGCAGTTTTCGGACGGCGATTTCTTCCAGTTGATGGTCAGCGCCGTTCCATCGTCGTCGGGATAGTCCTCGACGGACGTGATCTGGCACGCCGATATGTTTCCCGAGTAGTAGATCGGTCCGTACTCGTTCGAATTGATCGACGGAATCGTATCGAGCGACACCGCTCTCGCGATGTACGTATAATACTTGCCCGGAATCGGCGGAGCGAGCGCGAGGTTGTTGGTCGAGTTGTCGAGCCACGTATAGGTCGTCGACCCGTTCGCCGTGACCGTGCCCACGTACGTCTTCGAGAGAATACCGCCGCCCGTCGCCGAGCCGCGATAAATCTTGTAATTCGAGATCGTGCCGCCGGGGTTCGTGTCGTCACTGGACCGGCGGATGACGACCGTGATCTCGTGCTTGGCGTCGCAGGGCGTATCGTACGCGTCAAGGATGAGCGGCGGCTGGGGACCGTTCGCAAGGCCGATTATCGGCCCGACGATGTTGGACGGGTCCGATTCCTGGGGCCTGCAGTCCCAGGCGGTCACCATGTAGTAGTACGCGGTGCCCATCACGGGGCCGCCCGCCGGGGTATGCGTGTCGTCATAGAATGTATACGTCGCTGCACCGGCCGGCGAGATCGCGTTGATACAGGTCCACTGGACCTGTCCCTCCTCGTGGCGGTACACGGTGTACTGCCCGATGTCCCGTTCGCCGGCGGTCTCGTCGGTCGATTTCGTGAACATGAGCGTTATGCTCTCACCCGCGTCGCTCGGCGTATCGGCGCCGCTCAGACCCGTCGGCGCGGCCGGTGGATTTCCGCAGGCGTGAAGATTCACGCCGCTCGTGCCCACGTTCCGGGGCCGGATCTTGCTCGTCATCACGACGGACCGGTAGTTCCGCTCGACGCCGGCCGTGCTGTGCGGACCGACGTAGGTCGCCTCCATACTCGGGGACTCGGCCTCGATGTTCAGCTCCACCTCCACGATCTTGCTCAGCTTGTTCTGCGGAACGGGGGTTATGGCGGCGATCTCGGCCTGGCTCAACTGTCCGTTGGCGTTGGTGTCACCCCAGAGCGTGACGACGCCGGTGCTGTTGTAGTCGCCCCAATACTTGAAGAGCGGCTGAGGCAGCTGGCCGTCAGGGTAGTTTTCTCTCCCGCGCAGGCCGTACGCGATCATGTCGATGCGCACGCCGTTCTCCTCGCGATAGAGGGCGTAATCGGCGGGGTTCTGGGTCTCCGTGTACCGGTCGGACGCATCGACGATGCCGTTTCCGTCCCGGTCGAGCGTGTACCGGATCGTCTCGGCGCCGTTGTTGTACCGTTCATTCGTGCCGAGGTTCTCTCCGGCATAGGTCCCGGGGAAGTACGGGGTGTCGTCATGGAGCATGACGGCCTGATGCCTGCTCATCGCCGGGACGCCGTAGGTGCCCGTCGAAATGTCGGCGTCGAAGATGACCTGATACGGAGCGGCGTCGACGAAGACCGGCTGATGATCGAAATCGTCGATGTTCGTCCCCGCAAGCCGCAGATCCTTCTCGAGCGATTCCAGCGCGATGCTCGCGTTTTGCTGCGCGTTCACGATCTGATTCTGCGCGTCCCCCGCCTTCTTCTGGGAGACGAGGACGTTGTACGAAATCAGAATGAGAAGCGCGCCGACGAAGAGCGCGATCATCATCTCGAGGAGCGAAAAACCGTGTTCACGATTCGCAAGAGTCTTCATGATTCATCACTCCGCCTTAAAGATTGATGTCCTTGAACCTGCTGATGCTCGAACGTATCTGCATGTTGCGTACTATGGCCCCGTCCTGCCACTCCACGCGGACCGTCACTTCCTTCATGACGCTCGCCCCGAGGGCGTTCGTGGAGTCCGCGACCGCCACGATTCTCTTGAACTTGGTGTAGTTCGTGCTCCCTCCCTCGATCGTTCCGTAGTTTTCCGTCGGAAACGCGGCCGCCGTGATGTTGTCGTACCTCGTGCTGCTTATTATCTGCTCCATCCGCTGTTGAGCGAGATTCGTCGCGACGACGACGTGCTTCGAACGGACGTTGGCGCGCATCGCGAGGAACATGACGTGGGTAAGGCTCAACACGCCTATGGCGAACACGGTCATGCCCACGATGATCTCCACGAGGGTCACTCCCTTTGTGCCGCCGATGATCTTCCGTATCTGCATTGCGACCTCCGCTTGGGCTCCTGGATCAGTTGTAGGACGGCCGTGCCTGAATGACGCTCCCCGTCGAGCGCCGTACGATGAGCATCTGATCGGTTCCGCGCTGCTGCGCCCGGAACTCTTGATCCGGCATCACAACGACGACGCCCTCTTCATTCGTGCTGCCGTTCGGGTAGAACACGACGCGCGGGGGAGTTCCCGAAAAAGTGACGGCGCTCGAAACATACGTTCCATCCGGTCCGACCGTTCCGCCGATGAGTCCGAAGACCTGTCCCCGAGGCAAACGGTAGGGCCCGTAGACCCGCTCGCCCGCATCGGCCGCACCGTTTCCACGGTTCGTGGCGACGAAGCCGCCGTTCGCGGGGTTGCCGCCGCCGCCGCCGTCATCGTCGAGGACGGTGATTGTCGAGCCGGCGACGTTGAAAAGCACGACGAAGTTGTTTCTCTCGTGGATCGCGCGGCCTCTCGCCTGTCTCAGAACGCTCGCGACGACCTGGGCCGCGTCGCGTGACTGGAAATGCCGCAGGAACCTCACAATGGGCGGCGTTCCGACCGCGAGTATGAGACCGATGATCGAAATCGCGACCACCATTTCTATGAGTGTGAATCCTTTTTTCATCGTTCCTCTTCCCTGCTTCAGCCTTCCAAACCGCACATGACTTTTCTTCCCGATTCGATGGACGCTTAATGCGTACCATTTCGCGGAATTTTCATAAGATTTTTATTTTCAATCAATTGGGGCGCACGTGGTCCCGGGGATCGATGGGCGCGCCATGTCAAATTGCGAAAAAGCGTTGCAAAATGGACGGGGAATTGGGAGTTACTTTATTGCAATTAAAGAAGTTATATCGGATTATGCGGCACGCGGAGGAACACCCACGCACTCTTCCGTCCGGCGGGGAACAACGGGAGAAAAGAGCCTTGAGGTCTATTCGGCCTCGAGACCCGGAACCATCTGCGAGAGGCGCTCGCGCGAGAGAAGATACTGCCAGTATTTCTCGGTCTCTTCCTCGACCCAGTGCATATCCTCCTCCTTGAGGTGGCGGAAACGTCCCTGGGCCATGAGATAGTCCTTCAGCGGCGTGGGCTCGAAGTCCTTCCAGATCTTCCACGTCTTGCCGCTGTCCGTCACCTCGAGGAGCGGGAAGACCTTCGAGGTCACGGCTTGACGCGCCATGGAAACGGAGAGCTCGGGGGCGAGCTTCCATCCCGTCGGGCACGGGGCGAAAACGTGCAGGAAACGTGTCCCCGTGAACTCGCGCGCCTTCCTGAACTTCTCGATGAGGTCCTGCGGATAGGCGACCGAGGCGGTGGCGATGTATGGAATCGAGTGCGCCGCCATGATGTCGATCATCTTTTTCTTCGGGCGCCTTTTCCAATGGGTTCCCGGGGTCGTCGTCGTCCACGCGCCGATCGGCGTCGAGGAGCTCCGCTGGATCCCCGTGTTCATATAGGCTTCGTTGTCGTAGCAGCAATAGATGACGTCCTCGTTGCGCTCCGCGGCGCCGGAAAGCGCCTGGAGGCCGATATCGAACGTGCCGCCATCCCCCGCCCACGCGAGGACCACTGTCTCGGTGTCCCCCCGCATCTCGAGACCCGCCTTGAGACCCGAAGCGGTGGACGCCGCGGCCTCGAACGCCGTGTGGAGAATGGGCACTTTCAGCGACGAATGGGGGAACGGTCCGTCGATGACGGACCAGCAGCATGCCGGAATGACGAGCGCGGTCTTCGGCCCCAGCGCCTTGAGGGCGAAGCGCATCGCTTGCGTCGCGCCGCAGCCCTGACAGGCCAGGTGGCCGGAGGTCATGAGCTCCTCGGTCGGGATCTTCGCCACTGCCTTCATATCTTCACTCCTATCCAGTTGATATTGGGCTCGGGGTGTTTGTCGTTGATCGCTTTCTCCGCGATCGAGCGGATGACCTTCGGCGTGATGTCGCGGCCGCCGAGACCCGCGATGTAACCGAGGATGGGGACGTTCGTCCTTCCGTAGAGGGCGCTCTTCACTTCCTGGTAGAAGATTCCATGGTGCCCGAACGAGATATTCCGGTCGATGACGGCGACCTTCTTCGCCTTCGAAAGCACGTCGTACACTTCCTGGAAGGGGAACGGCCTGAAGACCCTGATCTTGAGGGCGCCGATCTTGACGCCCTCGGCGCGCATCTCGTCGATGACGGAGCGTGCGGTGGAGGCGACGGTGCCCGACGTGACGAGGATGTACTCGGCGTCCTCGCAGCGGTATGGCTTGACGACGCCGTATCCGCGGCCGAAACGCTTCTCGAACTCGCGGTCGACGTCGCGCACGACGTCCCGCGAGGCCTCCATCGCTTTTTCGATCATGTAGCGGAGCTCGAAGTATTCACCGGGGCTCGCGAGGTTGCCGAAAGAGTGGGGCTGCGCAATGTC
>DATCCP010000098.1:0-5042 GCA_036511215.1 Candidatus Krumholzibacteriaceae bacterium | reverse complement strand
TCACGAGGCCCTTCTTGTTCACGAGAGAGACGCGGTTCCCGATGCGCGCGTTCTTGTCGATGATCGCCTTGCGAATGACGCACCGCCGGCCGATCCCGAGGGTCAAGCGGTCCCCCTGCTCCCACGGAAGCTCGTAGAAATCGGCCCCCATCACGATCGAATCCTCGATCACCGTGCCGGCGCCGACCCGCTCGCGCACGCCGATGATCGACCGCCGTATCGTCGCACGCTCGATGATGCAGCCGCTGTTGAGGATCGACCGGTCGATGCGGCCCTCGTTGATCTTGGGGCCCGGCAGGAACCGGTAGCGCGTGTAGAGCGGATGCCGCTCGTCGAAAAGGTTGAACAGGGGAAGCGGGGCCAGGAGATGCATGTGGGCACGGTAGAATGATGGTATCGTTCCGATATCCTCCCAGTAGTCGTCGAAGAGGTACGCGTGCACGTTGAGCCTCGCGAGCGAATCGGGGATGATCTCCTTCGCGAAGTCGATCATGCGCGGGTCGCGCTCGAGGACGTCTTTGAGCACGTCGAACTTGAAGAGGTAGACGCCCATCGAGCCGAGGTACGGACGGCGTTTTCCCTCGGCCGCCGAGAGTCCGAGTGTCTTCACGTTGGTGCGCATGCCGGTGAGGAGCTTGCCCTTCGGCTTCTCGCGAAACTCGATGATCCTGCCGCGCCCGTCCGCGCGCAGGATGCCGAATTCGCTCGCCCGCTTGGGCGGCACCGGCTTCACCGCGATCGTGATATCGGAGCCGAGCATCCGGTGCCGCGCGATATAATCGACGTAGTCCATCCGGTAGAGGTGGTCCCCCGAGAGAACGATGACGTCCTTCGGCTCGAAGTTGGCGACGTGCGGCAGCACCTTCCGCACGGCGTCCGCCGTCCCCTGGAACCAGTCGAGCGACGACGGCGTCTGCTCGGCCGCGAACACCTCGACGAATCCGCTCGAGAATGTGTCGAACCGGTACGTCTTCGAGATGTGCTGGTTGAGGGAGGCCGAGTTGAACTGGGTGAGCACGTAGATGCGGTCGATCTTCGAGTTGATGCAGTTCGATATCGTGACGTCGATGAGGCGGTAGTTGCCCGCAAGCGGCACGGCCGGCTTGGACCGCGTCTTGGTGAGGGGGAAGAGCCTTGTGCCCCTTCCCCCTCCGAGTATCAATGCAACGACGTCGCGCATGTGCGCCGGGCTACTCCTTCTTGAGCTGGATCTCGTTGACGGTGCCGAAATCGCTCAGCGGCCGGTCGAAGAGCTTCGCGTTCCCCACGACGAGGATCGTGAGCTTGTCCGGCTGGAGATACTTCTGGGCCGCGGCCTTGATGTCGGCGACCGTGAGCTTCGCGTACGTATCCATGTCCATCTTCGGCGTGTCGAGCGGCCGTCCTTCGAAGCGGAGCTGCACGAGGCGGCGCACGACCCCCGACTTCGACTCGTTGTCGAAGACCTGGCCGTTGACGTAGGAGTCGACCGCTTTCTTGACCTCATCCGCCGTCGGGCCCGTGTCGCGCATCCGCTTGATCTGCTCGATCATGATCGTCGCGGCGCGGTTGGACGCCTCCGCCTTGGTCTGGGCGCCCGCCGTGAAAATGCCCTTTGCAAACGCATCCGCGGAGTAGCGGGAATACGCGCTGTACGCGAGCCCCTCGTCGCTGCGGACCTTCTCGGTGATCCACGACGTGAAGCTCCCGCCCCCGAGGATGAAGTTCATGATGTTGACGGCGCAGCGCTCGGGATCGTTCGAATTGATCCCCACGTGCCCCATCGATATGTACGCCTGGTTGATGTCCATGAAGGCGTAGTTGACGCTCGGCGCCGGGGCGACCGCGATATCCGGCACCTTCGGAATCGCGACGTCGGCCTTCTGCCAGCCGGCGAACGACTTCTCGAGGAGACCCGTGATCTCGTCCTTCGTCACGTCCCCGCTGATCCCGACGATCGCGTTGCTCGGGTGGAAATACGTGGCATGGAATTTCACGAGGTCGTCGCGCGTGATGGCGTTGACGCCCGCCGCCGTCGTCTCCCACGTATACGGGTGATCCCCGTATATGAGCTTCGCGAACTCGCGACCGGCCACCGCGTTGGGCTCGTCGTTCTTGCGGAGGATGTCCTCGAGCATGGTCTTGCGCTTCATATCGATCTTGTCGTTCGGGAACGCCGGGTTCATGACGAGATCGGCGAAGATCTCGAGCACGTGCGGCAGATCCTTCTTGAGGCAGTTGACGGCGATCGTCGTGCTGAGAGCGCCACTGGGGCCCGAGGATCCGCCCCTGCCGCCGAACATGCCGCCGCCTCCGCTTCCCCCGTAGATCTCGATGTTCGCCGCGAGGAACTCGAGCTCGTCGTTGAGCTTGTCGGCGGGCCAGGCGGCCGTGCCGCCGTTCCGCATCACCCACTGGGCCATCTCGTTGAGGCCGTCCTTCGCCTTGTCGGGGAAGTAGGTTCTCACGAGGAGAACGACGTCGACGACGGGAATCTCGTGGTCCTCGATGAAGAAGCCCGTGAGCCCGTTCGAAAGCGCGATGTCGACCGTCTGCGGCGTCGTGATCTTGAGCGGCTCGTATTTCAGCGTGCTCGGGTGCGGGCGTCTACCCGCTACGGCGAGCGAGGCAAACGAGACGGCGAGCACCGCCGCGAGTAGTATGATAAAGGCCTTCTTTCGCATGGCTTCTCTCCTTTACTTCTTGCCCTGAGCGGCCTTCGCGCGCTCCCAGAGTTCCTTGCCGAACGCCTTCCGTTCCTCGTCCGATTTCATCGTCTGGAACTTCTGGAATATCGCCTGCTGCTGGTCCTGCGGCAGCGTCTGGATGTACTGCATGAGCACCGCCCGGTCGATCTGCTCCTCGCCGCCCGCCTTCTTCTGCTCCTCGATCTGTACGCGCCAGGCGACCGTGCGGTTCTTCGCGGTCAGGTACTTGTTCGCGACGCGCTGGACGTCATCCGCGGTAACCTTCTTCGTCCGCTCGAGATCCCTGAACATCGCGTGGTAGTCGCCGTAGAGGATCTGCCCGAAGGCGACCTGGAACGCGATGCCGAGGTTGGAGCCGAGAGAGCGGATCAAGTTCGCGTCGAGCTGGTTCTTGACGCGCATGAGCTCGCGGTCGGTCACCGGCTCCTTCTTGACCTTGTCGAGCTCGTCGAGGATCGCCTTCTCGACCTCCGCGAGCGTGTGCGGCGAGCGGGGCGCCGCCTCGATCACCATGAGATTCTCGTAGCGCTCGCCGGGGCCGTTCGACACGCTCGGCTCCTCGGCGGTGAGCTGCTTGTCCTCGTATATGGACTTATAAAGCCGCGACGTGCGTCCGCCCGCGAGGATGCTCTCGAGGACGTCGATCGCCGACGCGTCCGGATCGGGATAGATGGGCTTGTGGAAACCGATCATGAGCTTCGGGTTGGCCGTGTGTTCGAGAACGACGCGGCGCTCCCCCTTCTGCTCGGGCTCGCGCGTCTCGAGCCGCGGCGGCGCGGGCTTCGGCGCGATGGGCCCGAAGTATTTCTCCGCGAGCCTCTTCACCTGCTCGAGGTTTACGTCGCCGATCACGACGCCGACGGCGTTGTTCGGCGCATAGTTGATATCGTGGTATTTCTGAAGATCGGCGCGGTCGATCCGCTGGAGGTCGCTCATCCAGCCGACGACGGGCCACTTGTACGGACTCGCCGCGAACGCGACGGAGTAGAACGCCTCGCTGAGCGCCTCGTCGGGATCGTTCTCGCCGAGCCGCCGCTCTTCCATGATGACGTCGCGCTCGGTCCAGAACTCCCTGAAGACTGGCGCTTGCATCCGGTCGGACTCGAGGTCCATGAAGAGCTCAAGTCTGTTGGCAGGAAGGTATTCGAGGTATACGGTCATGTCGTTCGACGTGAAGGCGTTGAGGAAACGCGAGCCGTTGTTCATGAACTGGCCCCAGAGCTCGTCCTTCACGATATACTGGCGCTCCTCGTCGAGGAGCTTCGCGATGTCGCCCCACGCGAGCTCGTATTCGAGATATTTGTCGAGATAGTTGACCCCGCCGTCCTCGACGAGGTAGGGAGCCGTCGAGAGCGAATCGGGGAGCTTCTGCATGGCGCGGATCTTGTCGACGATGAGCTTGTTCTGCTCGTACTTGCTCGCGCCGACGCGGTCCTTCTCCTCCTTGGTGAACGATTCCAGCACCTGCTTGGCGAAGGCCTGGAAGCGCGTGAACCGCCACTCGCCGATCTCTCTCCGCAGCGCGATCGTCTTGTCGCCGAGCTCGTCCGTTTTCTGGATATACGGAATCTCCTTCTTGTAGTTCTTCGTCCCCATCATCTCCGTGCCCTTGAACATCATATGCTCGAGGATGTGGGAGATGCCGGTGACGTTCGGCCACTCGTTCGCGGCGCCGACGTTGAACCCGATCGCGCAGAACGCGACAGGCGCCTCGTGGCGCTCGACGACGAGCCATTTCATGCCGTTCTTGAGGTCGAATTCCTTGACCTTCTCTTCGAGTGTCTGCGCGACGACGCTCGCCTGCGCGATAACGAGAACCGAGAGGGCCGCGAGGACCACGGCGAAGAGAAACGAAATCCTCTTACCTCTGTGCATACCGCCTCCTTCCGGATGAGCGCTGAACGTGAAAGAACAATGCAAGGCCGCTGGTGGAACACCAGCTTCGAAAAAGCGGGCCTATCCTACTACACTATTTTGGAAAATGGAAGCGCAAAGAGGGCGGGCGGCGGGCGATGGGCCGGGCAGGGCTTACCTCAGGAGCACGAGCTTCGCGCTCTGGCTGAACCCGGGAGTCTCGAGAACGCAGAAATACATTCCACTCGCGACGCGGCGCCCGGATCCGTTCTTGCCGTTCCACCATGTTGTGTAACGCCCGGCATCGATGACCGCGCGCTGAAGCTCAGCCACAAGACGCCCCGAGACGTCGAAGACGCGCAACGTGACCGGAGTCCTCTCCGTGATGTCGTACTCAATGCACGTGGCGAGGTTGAAGGGATTCGGAAAGGCGCCGCGGAGGCGCGTCGCCTCAGGAAGCCCCTCGATAGACTCGTAGGAAATATCATCGACCAAGATGTT
>DATCCP010000097.1:0-2801 GCA_036511215.1 Candidatus Krumholzibacteriaceae bacterium | reverse complement strand
CGATCCAGATACCTTCACCGTTAAGGTCGTTCCGGATCCTACGGAAAACCCACCACGTGTAATTGCAATCTTGAAATGCGACCGATACTTTACCTTTTACCCCGTGCTCGGCGGCATGTTCGTTTTCAACGCCGGATGCTTCTCGCCGGAAGATCCATATGGCGCCATCGCCACAAAGCCGACCACGTGGGGAGCCGTAAAGGACCTCTATCGGTAGACGGGACTTTCCGCTCGGGCGCCTTTCTCGTTGGGGCTTTCCCCGGCGCCGCTTCCGTGCTACTATCGGCGCCATGAAGATCCGAATCGCCCTCGCGCAGGTCAATCCCACGGTCGGCGACCTCGACGGCAACGTCCGCACGGTGCGCCGGGTGGCCGCCGCGGCCAAAAAGGCCGGCGCGCAGATCGTGGCGTTCCCCGAGCTCATGCTGAGCGGCTATCCCCCCGAAGATCTCCTGCTCAAGCCGCAGTTCCTCGATGATTGCTCGCGGGCCCTGCGCGCGGTCGCGCGCGAGGCGAAGGGGATCGTCATTCTCGTCGGCGCGCCCGAGGCGCCTTCGCGAAAAGGCGGTCGCCCGCACAACGCCTGCCACGTCCTCGCGGGCGGCGCCGTCGCCGCCACGTACCGCAAGATCAATCTCCCTAACTACGGAGTCTTCGATGAAAAGCGATATTTCGAACCGGGCGAGAACGCCTTGGTCGTCAACTTCGGCCGTGCCGCGATCGGAATAAGCATCTGCGAGGACATCTGGGTCGACGACGGGCCGACCGCGGCGCAGGTCGTTCTCGGCGGCGCGCGCATCATCGTCAATATCTCCGCCTCCCCCTACCATCGGCGGAAGGGGCCCGAGCGCGAGAGGCTCATGCAGCGACGCGCCCGCGCGAACGGTTGCTGGCTCTGCTACCTCAACCTCGTCGGCGGGCAGGACGAGCTCATTTTCGACGGATGCAGCGTCATCGTGGCACCCGACGGAAGAACGGTCGCGCGCGGGAAGCAGTTTGAAGAGGATCTCATCGTCGCGGACATCGACCCGGAGGGAGCGCCACGCGGCTCGGGCTCCCCGGGGGCCTCGCGTCCGGTAGCGCCGCGTCTCCCCTCACCCTTCACGGGCGCCCACAAGCGGGTCGAGATCGTCGATCTCGGGCCGCTCCCCTCGATCTCGCGAAAGCGCCCGATCAGGCCGCGTCGCGCGCGCCTTCCCGGGCCGGTCGAAGAGGTATATCGCGCCCTCGTTCTCGGCACCCGCGACTACGTCGACAAGAACGGATTCTCGAGGGTCGTCCTCGGCATGAGCGGCGGTGTGGACTCCGCGCTCGTCGCGGCCATCGCGGCGGACGCCCTCGGGGCGCGCCGCGTCACCGGCGTCACGATGCCCTCCGGCTACACATCGAGGGGGACCCACCGCGACGCCATCGCGGTATGCAAGAATCTCGGTATCGAGATGATCGAAATTCCGATCGGCCCTATCTACGAGTCGTATCTCGAATCGACTCGCGCGACCTTCAAGAGGCGGCCCATGGACGTGACCGAGGAGAACATCCAGGCGCGCATCAGGGGAAACCTCCTCATGGCGCTCTCGAACAAATTCGGCTGGCTCGTCCTTACGACGGGCAACAAGAGCGAGCTCGCCGTGGGCTACTGCACCCTTTACGGCGACATGGCCGGCGGCTTCGCCGTGATCAAAGACGTCCCGAAAACACTCGTCTATCCGCTCTGCCGCTACCGGAACGCGCTCGGACGCACGCCGGTCATCCCGAATTCCATCCTCCGCCGCCGCCCGACGGCGGAGCTCGCGGCGAACCAGTTCGACCAGGACACGCTCCCGCCGTACCCCGTGCTCGACCGCATCATCGAGCTCTACGTCGAGCGCGATATGGGATTCGATGAGATCGTTGCGCGCGGGCTCCCCGCGGCCGTCGTGAGAAAGGCGATTCGCATGATCGACGCAAGCGAGTACAAGCGTCGTCAGGGCGCCCCGGGAATCAAGATCACGCCGAAGGCCTTCGGGCGCGACCGCCGCCTCCCCATCACGAACCGCTACCGCGGGACTGATTGATGATGAATACCCCCCGCCGCAGCGCGGGCGGCCCTCCCCGCGCCGAGCCCGTAATCAGGCCGTTTCGTCCGGAGGACAAGCCGGGCGTCGTGCGGATCATCCAGTCGGTCTACGACGATTTCAATTACATTCTCGATTTCGACGTCTTCGAGACGGATCTCGTCGACATCGAGTCGACCTACCACGACGCGGGGGGCGCCTTCTGGGTGCTCGACGACGGCGCCGTGGTCGCGGGCTCCGTGGGCGTCTTGCCGAAAGAGGTGGATACGTGCGAGCTCAAGCGGCTCTATCTCGGGCGGCCGTACCGGCGCCGCGGCTGGGGCACGAGGCTCCTCGCGACCGCGCGCGGCTGGGCGATAGCGGCGGGCTACCGGAGAATGTTCCTCTGGTCGGACGTCCTCTTCGAGGCCGCGCACGTGTTCTACGCGAGATCGGGATTCCGGGCGACGGGCGAGACGCGCGCCATCGACCCCACGAACCCGACGAGCGTCGAGCGGTTCTTTGAATTGGATCTCTAGACTTCCGTCCCGTCCGCGATTGCCGCGCCTTTCGGCACCACGATGATCCCGCTTCGTATGTAGAATCGCTCTTCGGGATCGTCGTAGCTCACGAGGCCCTTCTTGTTCACGAGAGAGACGCGGTTCCCGATGCGCGCGTTCTTGTCGATGATCGCCTTGCGAATGACGCACCGCCGGCCGATCCCGAGGGTCAAGCGGTCCCCCTGCTCCCACGGAAGCTCGTAGAAAT
>DATCCP010000096.1:0-2529 GCA_036511215.1 Candidatus Krumholzibacteriaceae bacterium | reverse complement strand
AAGCTCGCGCGCAATGTCCGCCATTATCTCATTTATACGCGGCCACTCGTCCTGCGTGATGAACCGGATCTCGGCGCCGGCGAGCCGGTCGAGAAGCATGTTTCCATCGCTTTCCGCTGGCTCGGCTCCGCGCAGGACGAGCACCGGCTTCAGGCCGAGCCGCGCCGCCGCGACCGCCGTCGCCCGCGCGTGATTTGACTGGATGCCGCCGCACGTGATGACCGTCCGGGCGTCGGTCGCCGCCGCTTCCGCGAGGGCGAACTCGAGCTTGCGGACCTTGTTGCCCGAGAGCGCCACGCCTGTAAGGTCATCGCGCTTGACGTAAACATTTGGCAGGTCGGGGTACTCCGGCACCGGTCGCATCCGCTCGATCGGCGTCGGGAGGTTCGCGAGCTTGAGCGTCGGGGGATATTCGAAGTGCATGTGTGGAATTATAGCAAATGCCTTCGCCCGTGTCATTAGAACGGAAAGCCGACGCTGAGGAACCACCCGAGGTTGTTCTGTCCGCTGTAGGTGAAAGAGAGCGCCGCGGGCCCCGCGCGCGTTTCGGTGCCGAGAGTCAGCGCGCCTCCCGTGTGCAGCGCATCGGACTCGAAGAGATTCTTTCTCTCATCTTCGGCGCTCCCTGCATTCACGCTCGCGATGAGGTACCAGTGGTTCCATGGTTCGATCTGCAGGTGGAGCCCGGCCATGAAGGCGTTCGGCCCCGAGAGCTCCTGGTGATGGTAGCCGTAGAATGAAGACGTGCGGTCCCCCTGGAACACGTTGTACGAGTTCATTCCCCCGAGAAAAAAGTTGTAATGGAGCGGCGCGGGTCCGTGCGTCGTAACTCCGAAGAAGGCGTCGCCGCCAAAGGTCGCGTGACGGTGAACAGGTATCGCGAACTGCCACGTGACGGCGACTCTGTTGAAGGAGGCGTCTCCGCCGAGGGCCTGGCCCGCTACCTCGCCGCGGATCCTGAGAAGGCCGCCTCGCCGCGGGAACCACGACCGGTCGAGCGTGTCGAACCAGAGATCCCCCGAGGCGAACGCGATGCGGCCCCTCTCGACGCCCATCTCCGCCGGCGCGACGTCGGGGCTCGTCCGGTACCATTCCATATTGATTCCGCCCGCGGCGTAAAAGACGCTCGAGAGAAGCGTCTCGATAAGGAATCCGCCGCGCGTGCTCTGCGCGCGCCAGCGGCTCACCCGTTCACCGACGTCATATTCGTCGATATGGTCGTCGATGTAGTCGATGTCCGCCCTGATGCCGACGCTGCGCTCGATGCCGGTGTGGAGCGCGTATTCGCCGGTGAATCTTTTTCTGTCGCCGAGGAGCAGGTCAAACTCGAACCGCGACGCGTGCCCGAAGACGTTCCACACCGACGTGTCGAGAAGGAGCGAAGGGCCCCACTGGGTATCGTACCGTAGCCCCGTGTTGAGAAGGATGCCGCTGTTCTCCCTGACGACGATGACGAGCTTTCGTCCCTGCGGCGTCTTCTCGAAACGGTAGCTGAGATCGGTGAAGAAACCGCTGCTGTAGAGCCGGTTGACGGCGCGCTCGAGCTCGTCGACCGTGACGAGCGCCGGGGGTCTCACGCCGAGCTCCGCGAGCACGGCGCGCGACGACACGTCGCGCAGCCCGCGGACCTCCACCTCGGCGATCTGAACGGCGTCGCACGTGACGGGGCCGCTCCCGAGACCGGGACCGAGGGCGCACGCATGACCGTCGTCGGCCGCGACAGTCGAGTCCATGACGGTGAGTGTCGTCCGGGCGCCCGCGACCGATGGGCCGGCGATGGCCTTGATCGAATCGGCGAGGGCGCGGAGCTCGCCCATGTGCTCGCGCGCCGCCGCTTCTCCGCGGGCGATGATCTCGCGGGCCTTGCCGTAGTCGAATGTCCGGTACTCGTTCAGGTTGGGTGCAATGAGGATGCTGCACAGAGCCATCTCTTTCCGGTGGCCGGGATCACGTGTCACGTCGATAGCCTGGTTCATTATCTCGGAAAGGGATCCCAGCTTGTCCGCGGGAAGGAGCTTTTCGCCGACGTCGACACCGATGACGATATCGGCGCCGAGATTTTTCGCGTCCTCGGCGGGGAGATTTCGCACGATCCCGCCGTCGACGAGGACCCTGTCCCCGAGCCGCACGGGAATGAAGATGGAAGGTACCGACATGCTCGCCCGCATCGCGTCGGGGAGGTACCCGTGGTCGAGAACGACCGCGGTGCCGTTCACGATGTCGGTCGCGACGCACGCGAAGGGCCGCGGAAATTCCTTGAAGTCGTTCACCTCGAGGACCGGCCACGCGAGGCGCACGAACATGTTGTAGATTCTCTGTCCGCTGATGAGGCCCACGGGCAGCTTCACGCGACCCTGCACGACCGGAAAGGAGAGAAGGTACCGGTCGTCCTTCTTCCTGTTCTTCATGGGGAGCTCCCCGCGTTCGAGGCGGTCGCTCAGGAGGTCGCTCCAGTCGGCCGAGGTGACGATTCGCTCTATCTCGGCCGGTGTGTAGCCGATCGAATAGAGCGCGCCGACGATGCCGCCC
>DATCCP010000095.1:0-2741 GCA_036511215.1 Candidatus Krumholzibacteriaceae bacterium | reverse complement strand
AGAAGCGTCATTCTTGCGTACGGATGTGTGTGTCTCGTCGTTGCCGCGGGCCTCTACGCGGCATCCGTGCTTTCGAACCGGTGCTATGAGTACATCCTTTTTGAGACGGGGCCGTACGCCCTCCTGATCGCGACGACATGTATCGGAATAGGCTCGTTTGCATATGAGATCCTTGACGTGCGCAAGAATATTCCACGCTGGCTGGAGAGAAGCGTCATCCTGACGGGCCAGCAGTCGTTATTCGTATACATCGCTCAAATAGTCATCATACGGCTGGCCGCCCGGCATTTCGGCGAACGGACGATCGTATCTGATTCCAGAGTATTGCTCATGGCGGCGATCATTTTAGCGGTCTGCATCGCTCTTAGCAATTGCGTGGATTGGTCGAGAAGCAATGTCGCGTTCAACAGGCTGTACCGCTTCCTGTTCGCCTAGGATTGCAGATGCACACGCGGGTGCGCCCCGGGGCGCGACCGCAATTTCTCTTGCTGAAATCGTTACGTTCTGGTAGGTTGACCGCACGATTTATCACACGGTGCGTCATCCGCCGAAGGGATCGGGGCGATGGTCCCCCCTACCGGGCGGGCGGTATCGATGAAACAGGTTATCCGCAAAGGGTTCCGGGACATAATCGTCGACGAGGTGCCTGAACCTCTCGTGAAGCCCCATCACGTTCTCATTGCGCCACTCTATTCGCTCATCAGCAGCGGCACCGAAACGGCGAGCATTCACCAGGAGGCCGTGGTCAAGGAAGTGGCGGACAATCCCTCCCATCTCAAGAAGATCTGGGAGGTTATGAAGACAACGGATCCCCTGAGAACGGTGAATGAGCTTCGCGCGAAGTTCAACGAGTACGCGGCGCTCGGATACTCGGGGGCGGGGATACTCATCGACAAGCACCCGACCGTGACGGACATCGAGATCGGCGCGCGGGTCGCATACGGCGGCGAGGGAACGGGGCACGCCGAGGTAATCATCACGGGAAGAAACCTCGTTGTTCCGATTCCCGACTCCGTGCCGTACGAGCATGCCTGCTTCACGACCCTCGGGAGCATCGCGCTCAATGCCGCGCGCATCTCCGAGATCGGCATCGGCGATACGGTGGCGGTTATCGGCCTCGGGATCGTCGGTCAGCTCGTGTGCCAGCTGGTGACCCTCAGCGGCGGCGCCGCGATCGCGATCGATCTTCTCGAACATCGCGTCGAGCTCGCGAAGAGCCTCGGCGCCGCCCACGGGCTCACAGGCGGCGCAGCCCTTCCCGAAGCGCTGCGCGCCATCACCGACGGAAGAGGAGCCGACTGCGTCATCGTCGCGGCCGCCTCAAAAACCGCCGCCCCGTGTGCGCACGCGCTCGCAATCTGCAAGGACCGCGGCCGGATCGTCGTCGTCGGCGCCGTCGATATGCATTTCCCATGGGAAGAGATGTACAAGAAGGAAATCAAGCTCTTCATGTCGCGCGCGTACGGCCCGGGAAGCTACGACGAGAACTACGAAAAGAAGGGACAGGATTATCCTGCCGCGTATATCCGTTGGACCGAGAATCACAATATGGCCGAGTTCCTGAGGCAGGTATCCCGGGGGGCCGTGAAGCTCGGCCCCGTCATAACGCATGAATTCTCACTCGATGACGCGCCGAAGGCGTACGAAACGATCATGGATCCTGCTGCGCGGAGTCTCGCCGTGCTCCTGCGCTACCCCGCAGCCGATGCGCCGACGGTCGAGAAAGCCGCGGGGCCGCGCACACAGATCCCCGTCGCTCCCGCGGGGACCGAAAGCGGCGTTCTGCGCGTCGCACTCATCGGCGCTTCGAATATCGTGCGATGGGCGCACATGCCGGGCATCAAGAAGGCGTCGAATGTCACCCTGCGTGCCGTCTGCTCGACGAGCGGTGTCCGGGGTAAAAGCTACGCGCGCCGGTACGGGGCGGCATACTGCTGCACGGATTACGGTGATATTCTCAAGGATCCCGACGTCGACGTCGTCCTCATCACGACGCGCCATGAACACCACGCGGCGCAGGCGCTCGCGGCCCTCAAGGCGGGAAAGCACGTCTTTGTCGAGAAACCGATGGCGCTCACCGAGGAAGAATGCCGAATACTCTCCCGGGCCGTGCAGGAAAGCGGCAGACAGCTTGCCGTCGGATTCAACAGGCGATTCGCACCGTGCTATAGGCATCTCAAGCGTGCCATCGCAAAGCGCTCCGGACCCGCGGTGATCAACTGCCGCATCGATTCGCCGGGAATGTCCGGATCGTTCTGGGGCGCCGACCCTTCGAGCGGCGGCGCCATCCTCGGCGAGGCGGTGCATTTCATAGACCTCATGTACTGGCTCCTCGATTCGGAACCGGTTGCGGTCAGCGCGTTCAGCCTTCCCGCCGGAAAGAAAGAACCGATCGGAGAGAACAACCTCGCAGCGAGCTTCCGTTTCGCCGACGGCTCCATCGCGAACTTCACGTACTGCACGGTGGGAAGCAAGTCGTCCCAGGGAGAGCGCGTCGAGGTGTTCATAAGCGGCGGGGCGGCATCGGCGGAGGATTTCAAACGGGTGACGGTGAAGGGCGCGCAGAGCCGCACGCGAGCGAGTTTCTGGCCGCAAAAAGGCTATGAGGCTCAGATGAAATCCTTTCTGACGAGGCTTCAAAGCGGTTCCCCGCTCGAGGTCACCGTGCGAGACGGCGCCCGGGCGACTCTCGGAGCGCTGCGGATGCTCGAGTCGGCTCGAACCCAAACCCCCTGCGCCAT
>DATCCP010000094.1:0-5135 GCA_036511215.1 Candidatus Krumholzibacteriaceae bacterium | reverse complement strand
GCGAACGGCATCCGCGAAATGGAAATCGATGTCGAACTGCCGGCGGTCGAGGAGCCAGAATCCCACGACGCCGTACGCGAGCGCGAGCAGCGTCGCGGTTGCGAAGCGGAGAATGCCGGTCCCCACGTGGGGGATGCTGCTCTTCACGGTGAATTGGGCGCGGGCCGCCGCGAGAATCGCGAGCAGAACAAGAGAGACGCTCGCCTCCTCGTAGTCGAGGCCTTTTGTCAGATGAAACACGATCGACAAGCACGATAGGAAGAATACGAATTGGAACGCGCGCCGCTTTCGCTTGTAGATATTGATCGCGGAGACAACGAGCGCAAACCCGATGAGGAGCGAGAGAAACCGCGCGACGTGTATGAACTCGAGGGGGAAGAACGCCTCGAGGAGCTTCACGCGGTAGTGCAGCGACGGCCCGATGACCGAATAGACGTTGATGATGCCGCTGCCGAACGTGGCGAGGGCGACGAACCAGACCGGAATATAGCGGTGCTTCATGGCGGTCCTTCTCTCGCGGTCAGGCGCCGCGGGTGCGGAGCATCGTGCGTTTTCCGGCCTTCGATGGCCCGATGGACGCCGAAGGGCAGAGCGGGTTCACCGCGCACTCCGCGCACTTCGGCGCCGGCGCCCTGCAGACGGCGCGGCCGTGACTCTTCAGGTAGTAGGGGAGCCAGCGCCATTCCTTCTTATCGAAAAGCCGCATCAGGTCCTGCTCGATCTTCCCGGGATCGGTATTCGCCGTCCAACCGAGCCGACCCGCCACCCGGATGACGTGCGTGTCGACGACGACGCCTTCGACCTTCCCGAAGCCGTGCTGGAGGATCGCGTTCGCCGATTTGCGCGCGATGCCGGGGAGCGTGAGGAGCTCTTCCATCGTGCCGGGCACCGCCCCGCCGAAACGTTCGATGATCGCGGCGGAGGCGCCCTTGATCGCCTTCGCCTTGTTCCGGTAGAAGCCCGTCGGGCGGACCGCCTGCTCGAGCGCCTCGACGGCCTCCCCCGCGAAATCGGCGGGCTCCCGGTATTTCCTGAACAGCCCCGCCGTGACCTCATTCACCTTTTCATCCGTGCATTGCGCCGAGAGGATGGTTGCCACGAGGAGCTGGAACGGGTTCGCGAACTTCAGGTAGTGATGCGGATCGGGATAGAGCCGCCGGAGCTCGGCGAGGACCGCGAGGACCTTTTTCTTATCGGTTTTGCGCACACCCATTGCCGGGAAAAGTGTATAACCGTTGAGGGCTTAAGGTCAACGTAGTTGCAATTTTCCCCGGTCGACTTTATATTGAGCACTATGAAAATACTTAGAAGTGCGCTGCTCCAGGCGATCGTGATTCTCGCCGCGGCCCTCGTTGTGGGATTCACATTCAACGCATTGTCCCGCAATGGGATAAACCCGCTCAAGACCCCCGCGAAGGTGCCGGTTGCCGCCGACAGCACCCAGGCAGGGGCCGAAGGGATCAAGATAGTCACCCTCGACGAGGCGCGGCAGGCGGTCGAAAGCGGCGTCCCCGTCATCGACGCCCGCAGGAAGGCGGACTACGACGACGGGCACATCCCGAAAGCGATGCTCCTCGACTACTACGATATGGGAATGTACAAGGACCAGGTTCTCGCGCGCCTGTCGAGCGATCAGACGATCATGGTCTATTGCTCGGAACTCTCCTGCGACGATTCGGAGCTCCTCGCGAAGGAGCTCTACTCCCTCGGGTTCACGAAGCTGCTCGTCTTCAAGGGCGGCTTCGCGGAGTGGTCCGCCGCCGGGCTTCCCGTCGAGAGGAGCGCCCGATGAAGATAATGTGGTCGCAGGGGGCGCACCCGCCGGGGGCGCGGCCGGGCGGTTCTCACTGGATCTATAATCCGTTCGTTCTTCTCGTTCTTCGTCTTGTTCTCGCGGCCGTCTTTATCTATGCGGCCGTCCACAAGATCGGAAGGCCCCTCGCCTTCGCCGACGAGATTCATGCCTACGGCGTCGTCGACTACGGGCCGCCGCTCTACGTCATGGCGATCGTGCTCCCGTGGCTCGAGCTCCTCTGCGGGCTCTCTCTCGTCACGGGCGTCTTCATACGGGGCTCGGCGCTCGTTCTTCTCGGGCTCAACGCCATGTTTCTCGCCGTCATCGCGAAGAAGACGGCCGGCTTCATGCACATAGGCACTCCGTTCATGAAGATTTACTTCGACTGCGGGTGCGGGTTCGGGGCCGCCTTCGCGTGGAAGAAGCTCCTTGAAGATGCTCTGTATCTCGTCATTGCGGCGGTGCTCCTGACGGCGCCGCTTCACCGGTTCGCGATCCAGTTCAGAAGGAGGTCGTCGTGAGAAGAAGCGGTCTGATCCTCGGGTTCGTTCTGCTCGCGTCCATCGCGGGCGTCGGCGCCGTGCCGGCGGCTGCCGCGGGCAACTTGGCTGATCAGGGCACATGGGAACTTGGCGTGCTCCTCGGGGAGCCCACGGGATTCAGCGCCAAGTACTGGACGACGCTGAACACGGCGCTCGATTTCGGCGCCGCATGGTCGTTCGAGGGCAAGGGACAGTTCCATTTTCATGCCGACTATCTGTTCCACAATTATGATCTCATCAAGGTCGACCGCGGAAGTCTCCCCGTCTATTTCGGGATCGGCGGAAGGGTGCGGTTCGACGACGACGGGGACAGCCGTCTCGGCCTCAGGATCGTAATCGGAGCCGAGTATCTCTTCGACGAGTATCCGATGAGCCTCTTCTTCGAGATCGCCCCGATCGTCGATTTCGCGCCCGATACCGAGGCGGATCTCAACGGCGGTTTCGGAATCCGATACGTGTTCTAAGGAGGGTGTGGATTCGTATGCCTGGTAAACAGACACGACACGCCGGCGCCGCCGGCGAGAGCGCGCTCCGCGTGGGAAGAGGGTTGAGCTACGCCTATGCCGGCTCGACCGCGCCCCTGATCGGCGAGACGATCGGGCACATGTTCGAGCGAATCGCGAAGACGTATCCCGACAACGAGGCGCTCGTCTATCTCCCCACGGGCGTCCGATACACGTACCGCGAGTTCTACGACATCTCGCGCGCGGCGGCGAAAAGCCTGATCGCGATGGGAGTCCGCAAGGGGGATCGTGTCGCCGTATGGGCGACGAACCACCCCGAGTGGGTCATCGCGCAGTTCTCGACGGCGCTCGCCGGGGCGATTCTCGTCACCGTGAATCCCGCCTACAAGACGCACGAGCTCGAGTACGGGCTCAAGAACTCAGAGGCGCAGACCTTGATCCTCGTCCCGCGCTTCAAGAGCTCCGCGTACGCCGAGATGATCAACCAGGTCGTCCCGGAGCTCAAGAGCTCGAAGCCCGGCGAAATTGCCTCCCGCGCGCTCCCGCTCCTCAAGACCGTGATCACGATCGGCGAGGAGCGGTTCCCCGGTATGTTCACATGGGATGAGTTCATGAAGATAGGAGCGAACGTTTCCGACGAGGAGCTCGTCGAGCGCGGCGCCGACTGCGACTTCGACGACGTCATCAACGTGCAGTACACCTCGGGGACGACCGGGATGCCGAAAGGCGCGAGCCTCACGCACCACAACATTCTCAACAACGCACACTTCGTCGCCGAGGGGATGCACTTCACTGATAAGGACCGTCTCTGCATACCGGTGCCGCTCTACCACTGCTTCGGCATGGTGCTTTCGAGCCTCCTCTGCGTGACGCACGGGGCGACGATGGTGTTTCCCTCGGAGTACTTCGATCCGCTCCTCGTGCTCGAGGGCGTGGCGAAGGAGCGCTGCACGGCGCTCCATGGCGTGCCGACGATGTTCATCGCGGAGCTCGAGCATCCCGATTTCAAGAAATTCGATCTCATCTCGCTCCGCACGGGCGTCATGGCCGGCGCGCCGTGCCCGATCGAGCTCATGAAGCGCGTGAACGACGTGATGAACTTGAAGGAGATCACGATCGGCTACGGCGAGACGGAGGCGTCTCCCATCGTCACCCAGACGCTCGCGCGCGACACGCTCGAGCGGCGCACGGAGACGGTGGGGCCGGCGATGCCGCACACGGAGCTCAAGGTCGTCGATCCGGCGACGGGGAAGACGGTGCCCATCGGCGACCAGGGCGAGATCTGCGCCCGCGGCTACCAGATCATGCGCGGCTACTATAATAATGAAAAGGCGACGAAGGAGGCCGTCGACGAGGCGGGATGGCTCCACACGGGAGACATCGGCCTCATGCGCGAGGACGGCGCCTTCAAGATCACCGGGCGCATCAAGGACATGATCATCCGCGGCGGCGAGAATATCTACCCGCGCGAGATCGAGGAGTTCCTCTACACCAATCCGAAAATCCGCGACGCCCAGGTCATCGGCGTGCCCGACCGCAAGATGGGTGAGGAGATCTGCGTCTGGATCCAGCTCAGGGAGGGTGAGTCGGCGACCGAGGAGGAGATCCAGGCGTGGTGCAAGGGCCGGATCGCCTACTACAAGATTCCGCGCTACGTGAAGTTCGTGACCGAGTTCCCGATGACCGTCACGGGGAAGATCCAGAAGTTCAAGATGCGCGAGATCTCGATCAAGGAGCTCGGCCTCGAGGACGTGGCGAGGATCAAGACAGCCTGAACGCACATGGGGCGCGGACATTTCCGCTCAGAGCCCAGTCGCAGGGCTCCAATGGGCTCGTTCGCGGGAATGTCCGTGCCCTGGTGAGGAGCCCAGTCGCAGAGCCTCCAATGAGGTCGTCGCGGGAGTGTCCGCGCCCTCGGAACCCCGGTTGCGCTGGCGGAGCTCCCGCACTTTCTTATTTCGTAGCGTCCGCGACTGACAACCGCGTTTACAATCCCGGCACCCTTTAGCCATATCCCCGATGCGCGTCTCTGTTCCGTAAGCGGCACGGCGGAAACCGCTTACCAATAACAATCTCCTCTTGCCCATGCCCCGGCACCGGTCTTGCCGTGGTACGCGCCGTGGCTTACCGTGCCCGCAGCTTTGGAGATAATCCTCTCTACAGGATCCTCAGCGACCACTGGCAGAACTTTGTTAGTGCCTATGGCGAGCGCTTTCAGCACGCCTGCGGTGTGTTGCGCGGCACGGCGCAGCGTGTCGTGAACCGGTTCCTGGATTGTGGGAACCCCACGAACGGCTTCGCCCGTATCAAGTGTTCGAGCTGTGGCGCGGAGAG
>DATCCP010000093.1:0-4077 GCA_036511215.1 Candidatus Krumholzibacteriaceae bacterium | reverse complement strand
GAGCGGCTTCGGCGTCGACGCGGCGCTGCGCTGCGAGCTCGCCTCGGACATCTATTTCGAGAACACACTCGGATTGTTCAAGACGAGAGGGAGCGGCGTCACCGTCGACGGATTCGACTATCGCCTGAACCTGCTCGCGATCTTTCCCGTTCTCCTCCCCTATCGTCCCGTCGCCCGTCTCGGCATCGGGTTTCTCTCGGTGAATCCGGTGACGGTGACACCGACGAGCACGTTTCGCCCGACCCAAACCACGTTCTACATCCTCGGCGGCGCGGGGGTCACCCGGGCGATCTTCGATCGCGTGCTGCTGGATGCGGGCGCGGAATTCTGGATCACGCCGTATGAATATCGCATCTACCGCTTCAACCGGTTCGACGTCGACACACAGCTCGAGCGGTTCATGCACATATCGATATCTGTCGGGATTACGTATACCTTCTGATTGCCTCAGGGCTCACGGAACGTAGATCATCTTGACCGACTTCCTCTCGCCCCCCGCGCGGAAGACGCAGAAGTAGACGCCGGCTCGAACGCCATTCTCGGCGGGCGCCCACCGGAGCGTGTGCGTGCCCCTTCCGTAGACGCCTGCTCCGAGATGCGCGACGCGCCTTCCCGAGACGTCATAGACGTCGATAAAGACAGAACGCGATGCAGGCACGAAGAAACTCACCGCCGTTTCACGCGTGAACGGGTTCGGGTGGTTCTGATCGGCCATGAACGGGAACCGCCCGATGCGGAACGGACCGATGAGCATGTAGATCTCTTCCCGTCCACCGTTCAGGTACGTCACGATCCGGTATGCGTAGGACACGCCCGGCTGGACCGTGTCGTCCCTAAACGAGAATGCGCCGGAGGCGCTCCGAAGCGTATCGGGAGTCATCAGCTCGAAGGTGGCACCGGCGGCCGACCGGTAAAGAAGGCAGCCCCGGATTCCCCCTGTGTTCTCGACCTCCCATTCCGCGAGGAGATAATCCCTCCCGGACGTAACTGTCGCGCTCAGGTACACCGATTGCACGTCGATCGCGTTCCGGACCGTCGACGTCTGGCCGTCCCCGCTCACGACGCTCAGGTCCCACTGCCCCGCGAAGAGGAGATCGATCGGAAACGTCGCGATGATGCGTTCCTCCCCGCGCCAATCGACGGCGCTCGCGCGAACCGTGTCCCGCCCGATCGAGAGATACGCGCTCGCGCCGTACTGCATCCAGGAACCACGGATGTCGACGATCGCCTCCGTATCGCGCTCCTTGTCTATCGTGTCGGGCACAATCACGTCGGCGGATGGCGCCGGCATGCCTCCCCTGAAAGTCGCCGCAACCGCAGTCGAGCCGTATGAGATGCCGGTGATGTTCACCGGCGTGAGGATGCCGCTGTTGGTCTGGCTCCGGGGAACCGTCGCGGGGCCGAACGCGTGGTTGCTCGAGCTTCCCGGGTAGGGATCGCCGTTGTCCCCTTTGTTTCCCCCGAGATAACTCGGGATGAGGAGGTTATACTGACCGTCCGCCTCCTCGAGAACGAGCCCACGCGTCTCCGTGTTGCTCGAGCCCCCGCTGTTACCGAGCGCAGAGTAGGCGATGCTGTTCTCGGCGTGCCAGATGAGCATCCCCTCACCCTTGAGATTCGCGTCGAAGCCGGTCTTTCGCCTGTTCTCGACAATGACGTATTCGGCGGGCGCCGAGCCGTTCCGCCACGCGCCCGAGTCGAGCTCAAAGTCGGCGGAATAATCGAGACCGCCTCCCTGAACGATCACGTTGTCGATGTTGAACGAGAACCCCCCGTGCGAATCATAGCGGCCGTCCTCGTCGCTGAAGCTCACGTCGGAGGTAAACTCAAAGCGGAGCGTAAAGCTCGCGGGCCCGGCCGCGAGACGCGCGCCGAGATCGATCGTCTCCCTGTGGGAGGTCTGTCCCGTATAGACACCGAGCGTCTCGACTGCTCCTCCCGTTTCGAGGAGGAGCCTCCCGAAGTCGTAGGTGTCTTCCGCGTCGACCGCCACATCGTACTGGAGCGACACGGGGCGGTCGCCATTCACCGAAAACTCATGGAACATCGACTCGTGCCACCCGTTTCCGTAACCGGCCAGTCCGGGCCATTCGCGCACCGCCGCCTCGGCGTCGGTATAGCCCACGATGAGCGCATGGCTTCCGGGGGCGTATTCCAGCCGTCTGAAGCGCCGCGTCGGGAGCGGCACCTTCACCGCGTCGCCCGTCGTTCCGACAGGATCGAGCGTGAGCGCGCGAGGCCGCCAGTCGATCTCGACGGGGTTGAGCCAGCCGAGCTGCTCCCGCGACCACACACACAGGTGGGCCGGGGAGGACGGCGTGTTCCAATTACCGATTCCCATGAGCCCCCAGTAGCCGATGCCGCTCGAGTCACCGTCGGGATCGTAGAGATCCGGAAGACCGAGCGCGTGGCCGAGCTCGTGGCAGATGACCCCGATCTCGATCATCCCCGTTCCGCACGAGGAGGAAGGCACGATAATGTAGTCGTCTATCTTGATGAAACCGCCTCCGGCCGCCGGATCGTTCGTCGTGTAGGGCTCCCCTCCCGAGACTGGCCAGGCGCGATAGTTCCAGGAATGGGACCATATATGGGCCGAATACCCGTCGCATTCGGCCCCGAAGGTCGGATGAACCACGAGCAGCACGTCAACGTACCCGTCGTCGTCCCCGGAGTTGGGAATTCCGTCGGGGCCGTCATTATCGTACGCACCAAAATCAACGGAAGGATCGAGCGCGTCGACGATCTCCTTGATCATGTCGCCGGTGTGGGAGTGCCCGGGAGTGAGCCCCTGATATACTCCCCCCGTGTAGAACGACTCCGGCTGCGAGAGCGGCACCCAGTCGTACACGGTTCCCGAGAGATTGAAGAGACCGTACGAGACCTCGCTCCAGTACTGATGCATGGTGCCCGGCGTCGAGGGCCCCGTGAAGAACTCCGTATCGAGGGCGTCCTTCGTGAACGGGGCCTCGCTGATATCGTTGTAGAGTCCGAGGACGACCGGCACGGCGAGCTGTCCGCTCAGCGCCCGGCCGGGGTTTCGCAGCGCAGCGCCTGCGGGGGAATAGAGGAGCCGGTACCGGGCGTCCCCTTTCACCTGGTTCGCCCGCCGCTCGATCCAGGCGTGGGCGAGCGTGAAGGCGCCTTTCTTTTTCTCCTTGAGCTCCCGGAACTGCGGGGGCAGCGGTCCGCCGTTTCGAGGCGAGACGATCCCCGCCCGCACTGCCGGCGCCAGTGCGACGATGCACGCGCCGAGGACAACTTGCGCCGCGAATCTCTTCAAAGGCGAACCTGCCGAAGCAAGGGTTTGCCGGCCGAGCGGTCGAATCACTCGGTCGGGTTGATAACGGCCTTGTACGACGTTCCCGTCACCATCGTATGCTCCTCGTCGCACATCGCGATGCCGATGAACTTGCTCTCCGCGTGCGGCATGAGGGCGATCTCCGCGTCCTTGAGACCGGAGGGAATGTTCAGCATAAGCGAATGGAGCAGAACCCTCGGTCCGGCCACGCACGGGAACGTCTCACTGATTCCCCCTTCGAACGTCCCGATGAGCGCCACCCGTTCCGGATAGAACTTGTCGTTCTCGACCGTGACGCCCTTCGGAAGGACGAGCCGGTACTCGACCGCGCAGATCTGCATCGTCTCGGGGAAATTTACGACGATATGGATCATGACCTGCTTGTCCCGGGGTCCGAGCTTCACCGTGCGCTTGGCGCCCTGCTCGTCGAAAAAGACACCGAACCCCACCTCCTGGGAAACGTACGAGAGGGTCGTGTCTTTCTTCGTCGAATCCGCAGGAGCGCCCGCCTCCTTCTTCTCCTTCTTGGAGCAAGAGAACAGGAGAATGAGGCTCATAATCGCGATCGCAACAAACCCGGCGCGATGATGCATATGCATCGAACAACCTCCCTTGAAAACATGTCCCACGCAACCGCCGTTCGCAACGGCCGAATGTCGTATCATATGAGCAATCGCCCAATATTACAACGAATTTCGATTACATTCCGGTTGACCGGAGGCACCGCTTCGGCTAGAATCCTCTCTACTCTAATCGCGAACAGTCCTCGAGCGTGCGCG
>DATCCP010000092.1:0-3831 GCA_036511215.1 Candidatus Krumholzibacteriaceae bacterium | reverse complement strand
GCGTCACGATGGCGTTGTCGAGCATCGTTACGGGGTCGTTCGGATCGAGCGATGAGGCCTTGGCGACCGCATCGGCCGCCTCGCGCCACTTCTTCTCCCGTATGTACGTTTCGGCGAGTCCTTTCCATGCCTGCACGTTTGCAGGGTTCTTGTAGATCGCGAGGTGGAAGTACTTCTTCGCCTCGGGCGCGTCGCCGAGCGCGAGATTCGTGAGAGCGAGGTAGCAGTAGAGCTCGTCCGTCGACTTGCCGAGGGTCCGCGCGGCATCGAGCGTCTCACGGGCGTCGGCGTACATCCGGCGCGCGTAATCGACCTTTCCGAGGAGGAAGAGGAGCTCCGGATTCGTCGGCCCGAGCCTGCGCGCCGAAAGGAGCTGCCCGTACGCCATGTTGAAATTGCCGTTCCGGAAGTATGCCTCCGAGAGGAGCATATTTGCCTCGAGGTTGTTCGGGTCCATCTCCGCCGCCTGCGTCGCGTAATTCTCCGCCGACTTGTCTTGACCCTCCTTGAGGGCGATCGACGCGAGACCGACGAGGGAGGGAACGTGCGTCGGTTTGATGCTCAGGGCGAACTCATAGGCGTGCTTTGCCTCGGGGATTTTCCCCAGCTCTTCCTCGCACTTTCCAAAGAGTTGCTGGGCGTCAGGATCGAGGGGGCTGAGCTCGACAGCCTTCGCGAGATGGATCTCGGCCTCCGCGAAGCGTTTTCTCTCCATGAGCGCCGCGCCGAGATTGTAGCGTGTTTCGGGATCATCGGGCCGGTACTTCAGAGACTCCGACCAGAGCCTGATGGCCTCATCGTAATCGTTGCGTTGGACCGCGTCGAGACCGAGATTGTAATACTTGAGCGCTTTGTCGCCTCCGCAGCCGGAGATCACGACGAGGAATGCAGCAATCAAAACGAGCGGCATACCGTGCTTCATGAGGGGCCTCTCCCGGTCTATCCCTGTGATTGGGCGAAAGCTGTGAAGCTCCCCCGAAATATCGCAGGGAATTGCCGCCCGGACAATAGAAAATAGTCGGGCCCCGCCGGAGCCCGGCCAGCGGGACTGGAGATTTGAAAGCCGAAGGGCAGGTTGTCGTTTTCAGCCATTCGGCGAAATCTTCTCGTTTGAGAACAATAATTTTGTTATAATGTAACAAGTTGCAAAATAATGATTAGAAAATGGCTTGCGATAAGGCGGCGAATTTTTTAAATTATTGTTGACTTTTCAAGGAATGTCGATATCATGGATCGGACGGTGTAACTGTTGCAAATACATGATACTACCAACTGCCACGAGCCCCTGGAAAGGACCGGAAAGCGGAATGCTCGATAGGGATATTGTCCCCGAATACAAACTCGACCACGATTTCCTCTCGGAGATCTACGCGTTGCCGGGAGGCCACGAGATAAAGAAGTGCATCCAGTGCGGAACATGCAGCAGCTCGTGCCCCCTGAGCTATGTAATGGATTACGGCCCCCGCAAGATGTTCTCCCTCATCAGGGCGGGCTTCAGAGACGAGGTGCTGTCCTCGAACACGATCTGGTTCTGTTCGTCGTGCTACACCTGCGCGGTCAGGTGCCCCAAGGACATCAAGATCACGGACGTCATGTACGCGCTCAAGCGGCTCGCCGTCGCGGAGGGGAAGACGAAGGGCAAGAAAGCGGTCGTCCTCTCGAAGAACTTTGCGCGCATGGTCAACACCTACGGTCGCAACCACGAGACGGAGCTCATGACCCGATACATTCTCGAGGCGGATCTCCTCCACGCGTGGAAGTTCGTTCCGCAAGGGTGGAAGCTCTTCTCGAACGGGCGGCTTCCGCTTTTCCCGCACAGGATGAAGAACATCGAGCAGCTCAAGAAGATACTCAGGAAGGTGGACGAGCTCGGGGAGATATAGATGAAGTACACCTATTATCCGGGTTGTTCGGTCAACGCAACGGCAAATATCTACCGTGATTCGATCACCGCGATTGCTCCGGCGCTCGGGCTCGAGCTCGAGGAGCTCGAGGACTGGAATTGCTGCGGGGCGACGGCGTATATGTCCGTCAAGGAGCTCATGAGCTTCGCGATATCGGCGCGCAATCTCGCAATCGCCGAGAAGCACCACCGGGACGTCGTGACCCCGTGCAGCGCCTGCTATACCGTTCTCAACAAGACGAATCACTATTTCGCCGAGTACCCCGAGCTCCGGGCGAAAGTCGGCCACGCACTCGAGGCGGGAGGGCTGAGCTACAGCGGGAACGTCCGCGTGCGGCACCTGCTCGACGTCATCTGCAACGATATCGGCTACGAGAAGATCGCGTCCCTCGCACAAAAGAGGCTCAAGGGATTGAAGGTCGCCCCGTACTACGGGTGCCAGATCGTCCGGCCCGATCCGGGGTTCGACGATCCGGACGAGCCCACGACGATGAACAGGCTCATCGAGGCGCTCGGCGCGGAGTGCGTCGACTACCGCATGAAGACGGTCTGCTGCGGCGCCTCCCTCATGGGCACGCAGGAGGATCTGGCGCTCCGCCTCTGCAAGAATCTCCTCCTCGATGCCGAACAGAACGGCGCGCACTGCATCGCCACGATATGCCCGCTCTGCCAGATGAACCTCGACGTGTACCAGGGCAAAGTCAACGCGCGATACAAAATGAAATTCAATATACCGGTGCTCTATTTCACGCAGCTGATCGGCGTGACGCTTGGATTGCCGCTCCGCGATCTCGGGCTCGGCCGGCTCGCGGTGAAGCTCACGAGACCCATGAAGCAGATATTCGAGGGAGCATGAGATGGCTGAACGCATCGGAGTATACGTCTGCCACTGCGGAACGAACATCGCGGGCAAAGTCAACATCGACGAAGTCGTGAACTTCGCGAAGGGGCTTGAGGGCGTGGCCCTCGTGCGCGACTACAAGTTCATGTGCTCGGACCCCGGTCAGGCGATGATCGAGAAAGACATCACCGAAGGGAAGATCGACCGCGTCGTCGTCGCCTCCTGCTCGCCCCTCATGCACGAGAACACGTTCCGGAAGGTCTGCGAGCGCTCGGGCGTAAACGCGTACCTTTTCGCCATGGCGAACATCCGCGAGCAATGCTCGTGGGTGCATCTCGATGGCGCCGCCTCCACCGAGAAGGCGAAGGCGCTCATCGCCGGGGCGGTGCGGCGCTCGATCTCGCCGAGGCGGGGAAAGAGGTCGTCCTTGTGGAGCGCGAGGCGTCGATCGGCGGCCACATGGCGAAATTCGACAAGACCTTCCCGACGCTCGACTGCGCCGCGTGCATTCTCACGCCCCGCATGGTTCAGGTGGGGCAGCACAAGAACGTCACGCTCCTCACCTACGCGGAAGTGGCCGAGGTGAGCGGCTACGTGGGCAGCTTCAAGGTCAAGGTGCGCGAGAAGGCGCGCTACGTCGACCGCGAGCTGTGCAACGGCTGCGGCATGTGCTGGGAGAAATGCCCGGGACGCCGCATACCGAAGGAAGAGCAGAACGTGCACAAGAAGCTCTCGATCGGAACGCGCGGCGAAAAGAACAAGAGGGGCGAGCAGAATCCGGCCCCGTCGATTTACATGCCGTTCATGCAGGCCGTGCCGGCCGTGCCGGTCATCGACCGCGATTCGTGCCGGTACTTCCAGGAGGGAAAGTGCCGGCTCTGCGAAAAGCTGTGTGAGCGCAAGGCTATCAAGTACGACATGGAAGACCGCATCCACGAATTCGAAGTGGGTAGTATCATAATCGCGGCGGGATTGCAGACGTTCGATCCGGGGGTCATGAAGCGGTACCGCTACGGGATTCTTCCGAACGTCGTGACGGCGATCGAGTTCGAGATGATGAACTGCGCGGCGGGCTCGACGGACGGCA
>DATCCP010000091.1:0-4171 GCA_036511215.1 Candidatus Krumholzibacteriaceae bacterium | reverse complement strand
GCCCCCGCGGACGGACGGAGCCGACGCGAGCGCGCTTGCCGTCCTGATTTTCAGGTAGAGCCCTTCGGCGCGGAGCTCGGCGGCAACGTCGCAGCGGACGCTGTCGGCGCCTTCGCGACGGCGCGGAAACGCGAAGAAGCGTTCGACCCGCGCGCCCTCGCTGTCCCGCGCGACGCATCGGTACAGGACCGCCGGGGCGTCGTTCGCAGTTCCCGCGAGCGTGAGCGAGCCATGAGCGGTCGACACCGCTCGCCACGATCTTCCGCCGTCCATCGACGCCGAAAGCGCCGTCGAGACGGCCGAGCCTCCCTCGGGACCGGAGGAGTCGATCTCGATCCGCGGGGCTCCCGATTCGCCGCTCTGCGACACCTCGACAATGGGGTAGCGATGCACGATGAAGCGGAACAGCCCCCGCGCCTCGTTCCCGCGGGCGTCGCGCAGGACGATCTCCCCCGTGTGGAGTCCGCTCGACAAAACGAGGGCGCCGGCCCGGCCTGCGCCGCTCGCGATGATCCCGGTGCCCTCCCGGTCCGGCATCGTATTGGCCGGTTTCCTGAAGAGGAGAAAGTATCTGCCCGGCGCGGCGCCGCCTCGGTCCTCGTACTCGAGCGGAATATCGCCGACCTGCGCGTAGTCGAACCTGTCGTTTCTCATGCGGTACGCGGTCTTTCCGTCGATCGCGAGCTCCACCGAGTACGGAGCCATCCGGTAGGAGCCGAGCATCTGCTTGTCGTACGCCTTCACGCCGAATCCGAAGAGCCCGTCGAGCCGGAGCGTGTCGACGAGCGTGTAGTGCTCGTCATGCGCAAGGCGGAATCTGCTCGTGAAGGCGACGGGCGACCCGTTCACGAGGCTCCCCCAGGACAGAGGCACGACCTCGAGCGCGGAGAGTATCGGCGCGCACGCGTCGGGGACCTCGTACATCGATACGAGCGGGTTGAAAGGCCGCCCGGCCGAATCGCGCATCTCAAAGTGGAGATGCGGAAAGGGCGATCCGGTCGAACCGGTGAAGGCAACCGTTTCGCCGGGGGCGAACCGGACGACCCCCGGGCTCAGCTCGATGTCGCACGAATTCCTGCCGTGTGAAAGCCTCCAGTAGTACGACAGCGAATCGAGCTCGCGCGAGAACCCGTTCAGGTGTCCGTAGACCGCCATGCGACCGTCCTTCAGCCTCACGTAGACGGCCTTGCCATATCCGACGGGCGAGACGCGGAGCCTCACCGCGGTGCAGCTGTCGGGCGCGAGGCACGCGAGCCCGATCCGCCCGAAGGTCCTGAGGTCTATTCCGGCGTGGTAATGCCCCTCGCGGTACTCGCCGAAGCTCGAACTGAGCCTGCGCGGTTCGTTCAGGGGCCAGCGGCAGGTTTCCGCGTGCGCGACGGCGGCTGCGGATAGCGCGATGAGGAGCATTGCGGCGGCTTTTTTCACCATAGCCCGTGAAACGTATCACCCGTCCCGACCGCCCGTCAAGCGGCCTTTAAAAGAATTGCGTTCGCGCGCGCAATATGCTAATTTACTTCAGATTTTTCGCTCCATACGAGCGTGTTCGGGCGCGAGGAAAACCTAAGAAAAGGAACAACATTTATGCTCAGAGGCTTGCGGGAAAGAACGAAGACGATCCTCTGGATCGTGGTGCTCACATTCATAGTATCGATCTTCGCAGTCTGGGGAATGGATCTCAGGACGCCCCTGCGAGGGCGGGTGGACTCGAACGTCGCGGGGAGCATCGACAAGCAGCCCGTGTCCCAGCAAGCCTACAACGACATGGTCAACCAGCTCTACAACCAGCTCAAGACCCAGAAGGGGGAAAACTACTCCCCGAGCGACATGGAACGCAGCCTCATGGCCGACCAGGCGTGGGAGCTCACCGTTCAGAACAGGCTCATGCAGAAGGAGATCGAGAAGCTCAAGCTTCAGACCGTCACCGACGCCGAGCTCGTTTCGTTCCTCCGCCAGAACCCGCATCCGTCGCTCCAGAACGTCTTCAAGACGAAGGACGGGCAGTTCGACTACCAGGCGTATCTCAAGGCGCTCGCGGACCCGTCCGTCGACTGGACCGAGCTCGAACGCTGGGGCCGGTCGGTAATCCCGGAGTTGAAGCTCCAGACCTATCTCTTCGCCCAGGTCAACATTCCCGAGCGCGACGTGCTCGACCGCTTCAAGTCTCAGAGCGCCACGACGAAGGCGCGCTACGTCGAGATTCCGATCCAGAAAGGGGCCCCCTATGAGCCCACGGACACGGAGCTCAGGACGCTCTACGAGAAGAAAAAAGGCGATTTCAAGAATCCGCCGATGCGCCGTATCAGCGTGATCGAGCTCGAGAAGAAGCCCACGACCGCCGACGATGTGGACGCGCGCGCGCGCCTCGCCGACGTCCGTTCGGACATCGTAAAGGGAAGTACCGATTTCGCCGGGGCGGCGAAGGAATACTCAGACGACAAGGCGACCGCGGGCAAGGGCGGAGACCTCGGCTTCGTGAAGAAGGGGCAGATGGATCCCGAATTCGACAGGGTCGCCTTCTCGATCAAGCCGGGCGAGATCAGCGAGCCGTTCCGCACACAGCTCGGCTACCAGATTGTCAAAGTGGAGGAGCGCAAGTCCGGGAAGGGAGTCGAGGAGGTCCACGCGAGGCACATTCTCGCGAAGGTCGAGCCGGGCACAGACACGGTCGATTCGCTCCAGACGGCGCTCAAGGACATCAGCACCGAGATCCATTCGAAGGGATTCGACAAGACGGCGGCGGATCGCAAGCTCAAGGTCGTGAACCCCGAGCCCTTCCCCCAGGGCATGTTCATCAAGGACCTCGGCTTCGTTCCGAGGGTCGCCAGCTTTGCCTTCAACTACAAGGCCGGGAGCATCAGCTATGGAATCGATTCCGATGCGGGGATCTACATCGTGAAGATCCTCGAGGAGATTCCCGAGCGGGTGAAATCGTTCGAAGAGGTTCGCGCGCAGCTCGCCGAGGAGTTCCGCACCGACCGGGAAGCGGAGGCGGCTCGCTCGATCGCCGGATCGATCCGCAAGGAGATGATCGCGGGCGGCGCTTTCGACGCGGTCGCACGGACAAAGGGCCTCGCCGTCAAGGAGACACCGGCGTTCAAGGAGAACGATCAGATACCCGAGATCGGCGCGAACACGCCCTTCCAGACCGCATGCAAGTACCTCGCGGTGAACGCGGTGAGCCCCCCGATCAAGGGACAGGGGCGCTTCTACATCATCAAGGTCGTGGAGCGGACGGAGCCGGACATGGCCAAGTACGCGGAAGGGCGGCAGGCGATCGTGGACGCGATGCGCAACGAGCTCGCGAACCGCTTCATGGCGAACTGGTACCAGGGTATCAGGGACAAGGCGAAGGTCGAGGATTTCAGAGAGAAGCCGATCCAGTGATCAGCCCTGCTTGTCCTTTCCTTCGGTGATGCCGGGCTTCTTTTCGGTCGAGGACTCGATCTCGTTCTTCACGTCGCGCGAGGCCTCCCTGAATCTCCGTACCGATTTTCCGACCGCTTCAGCCACCTCGGGAAGCCGCTTCGGCCCGAAGAACAGAACCACGAGGAAAAGGATAATGAGAAGCTCGCCCGTGCCAATGGGTCCGATGAGGCACGGACCCGGCCCGAGGCTCGCCAGGCAAAGAGACGACACCATGTGAGTGTTCCCCCGTTTCACGCGTACATCCGCAACAAGAGCGCGACGACGACGATTCCGAGAACGCTGATGAGGTTCACCTTCAGGGAAAAACCGAAGGTGAGCGTTAAGACGATAAGATCTAGGTTGAGCGGCCCCACCTTGAGCACCTTGCCGGAAACGAACAGCTCGCGCATGACGTTTCCCTCGGGCAGGATAAGCCCGATCACCTCGCCGACGACGCTCCCCACGATCACGCCGAGGAAGAACACGAGGGCCACGAGCCCGATGCGCCGTTTCGCCGCCACCGAAGACCTCCTTGCTTACTATAATACACCGCGCCGCGCGGCGCGACAAATCCTAACTTCGTCCCCGCCCCGGTCCCTTGACCCGGTCATACCCGACGATGTAGGAGGCGTCGACGAGGGGCGCGGGAGGAATCTGCTCGACGATCACGCGGCAGTCGAGCATCTTCGCAAGCTTCCGCATGAGAGGCGGATTCCCCTTTCGGTCGACGAGGACCGATTCTCTGAAATCGAGCCGCTCGGCG
>DATCCP010000090.1:0-9268 GCA_036511215.1 Candidatus Krumholzibacteriaceae bacterium | reverse complement strand
ACGCACGTCGGAGCGGACGTTCCCGTGATCATCGTCACACGGGAGAACTCGGAGGAGATGCGGTCCCGTGCCGTCTCGCTCGGCGCCAGGGATTTCTTCCCCAAACCGCTCGATGTCTCCGATCTCGAGAAGGCCGTTTCGAGCGTCGTGCGTGAGAGTCGAAGCGGGAGCTCCTGACAGGGTCGCTACTCCCCGAAACTTTCCATTGAACTTCTGCGTATCCTCCCTATAATCAAAACACTCCGGCTGTGCTAATGAGACACATGCTCGAAGGGAGGCTTCTCGTGGCTAACATTCTTCAACCCGCGGAAATCGTCGAAATCGGCATCGAGAAGGAAAAGAGGCGCCGTGATTTCTACGCGCTCGCCGCGGAACGCTTCAAGGCGAAGAAAGATCTCGCGGAGCTCTTCGCGCGGCTGCGCGACTGGGAGATAGAGCACATCAGAAAGTTCGAGCAGATTCGCGACACGGTGAGCAAGGCTCAATACACGGAGTCGTACCCGGGTGAGACTGAAAGCTACATGGACGCCCTCGTCGACAGCGAGCTCTATGCAAAGATTACACCCGAGAAATTCGCCGATCTTGTGAAAACCCCCGTCGACGCGCTCGACAGGGGAATCGGATTCGAGAAGGATGCGATTCTCTTTTTCAGCCAGCTCTCGCGGTTCATCGACCCGAAGAGCCGGGAGGTCGTCACTAGGCTGATCGAGGAAGAGAAGCAGCACCTCATCTACCTGTTCAACATGAAGAAAGAGATGGCCGGCACGTGAGAGGGCTGTGGGCCGGAGTCGGGGATCGATTTCAACGCGGGAGGTCTGACCAGTGAGAGGCGTATTCTGGAAATGCTTTTTCGCGACCATTCTCGCCATCGTTGTCATGGTGTTCGTCGTCGTCGGCATGGTGGCCTCGAAGAGCAACACCAAGAAGAAAGTCCCGAATCACTCCTATCTTGTCGTCGACATTTACGGCGATATCGCCGAGTACGACGCGCCGGCGGGCGTCATGGGCGAGATCATGGGCGACAAGCCCGAGACGCTCCAGCGCATTCTCGGGAACCTCGAGAAGGCGTCCGTGGACAAGAGGATCGACGGCGTCATTTTCAAGATCTCGTCGAGCAACAGCGCGGGCCTTGCAATGCTCGAGGAGATGCGCGGGGCGATCAAGAAGGTGCGCGCCGCGGGGAAGAAGGTCTACGCCTATACAGATTCGATGGATCGCACGGCGTTCTATCTCGCCTCCGCCTGCGATTCGATCTATGCGCCCCCTCCGGCGTATATAACCTTTCTCGGCATGAGCTCCAGCTCGCAGCACGTGAAAGGCACCCTCGACAAGCTCGGCATAAAGCCGAATCTCAGCCAGATCAAGGAATACAAAAGCGCCGCCGAGATGGTCACGCGCGCGGATATGTCCCCCGCGGCGCGCGAGAACAAGGAATGGCTCATCAATGAGTACTGGGACATGATGACGACAGCCTTCAAGGAGGATCGCCACCTCACGGAGGAGAAGATCGTCGAGCTCATGAACTATGCGATGTTCACCGCTCCCGAGGCGAAGGCCGCGGGGCTCGTCGACCGTGTCGTCTACTGGAAGGAGCTCGAGACCGAGCTCAAGGGCACGGAAAAGGAGTTTCGTACCGTCTCGCAGGCGACGTACGCGGCCGTGAAGCCCGAGAAGCTCGGGCTCACGGGTTCGAAGAAGATCGCGGTCGTGCACGCGGACGGAATGATCGGCGGCCGGAAGAGCAGGGTCGATCCGATGCTCGGCGTCATGATGGGGCACGAGAGCGTCATCGCCGAGCTCCGCCGCGCGCAGAAAGACAAGGACGTCGCGGCGATCGTCTTCCGCGTCGACAGCCACGGCGGCGAATCGCTCGCGAGCGATCTCATCGGACACGAGATTGCGGTGATATCGAAGGAGAAACCGGTCGTCACGTCGATGGTCGACGTGGCGGCTTCCGGCGGTTACTACATCGCATACGAGGCCTCGAAGATCGTCGCAGATCCGATGACGATCACGGGTTCGATCGGATCTATCAGCATGAAGTTCAACATGCGTGGACTCTGCAACAAGCTCGGCATTACGTTCGATTTCGTCGAGAAGGGTCCCAACGCACTCCTCTATTCCGACTACAGCGATTTTACGCCCGCGCAGTGGAAACGTTTCGAAGAGGCCCACTGGGCTGGCTTCGACATGTGGCTCAAGGACGTGGCAGCGCACCGGAAGATGACCTACGAGCAGATCTCGAAGCTCGCGATGGGACGCGTGTGGACGGGCAGACAGGCCAAGGCGAACGGCCTCATCGACGAGGTGGGAGGTCTCGACAAGGCGATCAAGGTCGCCAGGGATCTCGCGAAGATCCCCGCGGACCAGAAGGTCACGGTCGTGCATTACCCGAAGAAAAAAGGGCTCCTTCAGATCCTCCTCGGCGGCGAAGGCGGCGGCATGACGGCGGCGGCGAACTGGGTCGTCTACCGCTACATTCATGACGACGTCGCCCAGACCTGGAACATGCTGAACGAGAACAATCTCTACTATATGCCCGATGACGGGGCCGTGAAGTAGAGCCCTTCGATGGTCGATATGCTCCAGACGATGCCGGAGGTTTCGATGAAAGCGGTTGCCTGCGTGCTCGTGTCGCTGTCGGCACTCCTTCCCTTCGTGATCGCGGCGCTGACTCCCGCCTCTTCCGCGGCGTTCGATCGGCCCGCGGGACGCATGCTCGCCTCGCGCTCCGAGACGATCGCGAAGAACGGCATGGTCTGCGCGGCGCAGCCTTTGGCCGTGGAGATCGGCATCGACATCCTGAAGGCGGGCGGGAGCGCCGTCGATGCCGCGATCGCGGTCAACGCGGCTCTCGGGCTCATGGAGCCGGTCTCGTGCGGCGTCGGCGGCGACCTCTTCGCCATCGTGTGGGACGCCAAGTCCCAGAAGCTCTACGGCCTCAACGCGAGCGGGCGGAGCCCGTATCTTCTCACGATCGACGAGGTCAAGAAGCGCGGGCTCGCTTCGATGCCATACACGGGCGTTCTGAGCGAGACGGTGCCCGGCTGCGTCGACGGCTGGTTCGAGCTGCACAAGAGATTCGGGAAGCTTCCGATGAAGGATGTTCTCGAGCCGGCGATCAGGTACGCGGAGGAAGGCTTCCCGGTGAGCGAGGTCATCGCCCACTACTGGGCCATCGGCGGAAAGCGTCTCAAGGACGAGCCGAATTTCGCCGCGACGTACCTGCCCGAGGGCCGCGCGCCGTCAAAAGGGGAAATCTTCAGAAACCCCGGTCTCGCGCGAACGTACCGAATGCTCGCGACAGAAGGGCGCGACGTCTTCTACCGCGGCAGCATCGCACAAACGATCGACGTCTTCTCGCGGCGCATCGGCGGCTACCTGCGCCTCAAGGATCTCGAGACTCATACCTCGACGTGGGTCGAACCGGTGGGCACGAACTACCGCGGATACGACGTCTGGGAGCTCCCGCCGAACTCACAGGGGATCGCGGCGCTCGAAATGCTCAATATCCTCGAGGGCTACGATCTCACGAAGCTCGGCTTCGGAAGCGTCGGGGCGCTCCACCTCATGATCGAGGCGAAGAAGCTCGCCTTCGACGACGCGGCGCGATTCTACGCCGACCCCGACTTCGTGAAGGTGCCCGTCGCGAAGCTCGTGTCGAAGGAATACGCGGCGGAGCGCCGCGCGCTCATCAATCCCGACAAGGCGCTCCTCGAGGTCCCGCCGAGCGGCATCGTCCTCGAGACGGGAGAGACGACGTACCTCGTCGTCGCCGACAAGGACCGCAATTTCGTATCGCTCATCCAGAGCAACTACTCGGGCTTCGGCTCGGGCCCCGTGCCGGACGGGCTCGGCTTTTGCCTGCAGGACCGCGGCGCCCTCTTCAACCTCGACCCGAAGCACCCGAACGCCCTCATGCCGCACAAGCGGCCGTTCCACACGATCATCCCCGCGATGGTCACCCGCGAGGGGAAGCCCGTGTTCGCCTTCGGCGTCATGGGGGGATCGATGCAGCCGCAGGGGCACGTCCAGGTGCTCTGCAACATCATCGACTTCGGGATGAACATCCAGGAGGCGGGGGACGCGCCGCGATTCAATCACATGGGCTCCTCGGAGCCGACGGGGGAGGTCATGAGGGACGGCGGTCGGGTGGCGCTCGAGGGAGGAATCTCTCCCGAGGTGATCCGCGGGCTCATGGAAAAGGGTCACCGGATCGTGGGGGACGTGGGCGGTTTCGGCGGCTACCAGGGTATCTGGTGGGATCGCGCGAACGACGTACTCATCGGGGCCTCGGAATCCCGCAAGGACGGCTGCGCGGCCGGGTACTAGAGCCTAAGCCAGGAGCATCGTCCGGCTCTGCCTGATCTTCGGCGAATCGATGATCCTGAATCCCGCCTTCTGCGCCGCATCGACTGTGCCGGCGTACGCGCGCGCCGAGACGTGCATTTTCGGCTCCACGACGAGCAGCCTTCCGCCGAGCGCGAGCGTCGCTCTCACGAGCGTGAGGAACGCGGTCGCATCGGGTACCTCGTGCACCATGTAGAAGGCGAGCGCGAAATCGACCCTTCCGGCGAGACCTCTCGCCCAGGCGCCGTCATCTCCCGCGAGCAACGTGTCGATCCTGTCGAGGAGCCCTGCTTTCGCCGCGCGCTTCTTCACCTGCTCGAGCATGCGGGCCTGGATGTCCACCGCGATGACCTTGCCCGTCGGCCCGGCGAAACGGGCGAGGTCCAGGGTGAACGTCGCCATCCCGGGGCCGAGATCCATGACGGTCATGCCCGGCCGTATGTATGGGGCGAGGATCTTCCGGGGGTTATGTGCGAAGCGCCTCATGGGGCTTGCGAGAAAGTACCCTACCCACCAGGGGCAAACGTGCTGTGCCATGGAGCCTCCCTTTCCACGAGTCTATTCGATTATGGCGCATCGAGCCAATTAATAGTAATTTTTTGTTGAATTCCGGGGACGATTTCTGTAACTTTCTTGTAACCAGTAACGTGGAAAGGGAGGTCGAGCATGAAGAAAGTAGTTCTTTGCAGCGGAAGCAAGTGCTGCCCCGAGGCCCTCATCAATGGCGACATGGTCACCATTAAGGACGACGACGGCGGCACGGTCAATCTGACCAAAGAGCAGGTCAAGATCCTCTGGGAGAACCTGAAGTAACCCTGAAGGATCGCGATGTGCACTCGAGCGCTCCGGATCCCTCCGGAGCGCTTTCCATTATTCCAGGTTCAGGGAAAACTCCTCCCAATCGCCCGGGAACTCGATCGTGTAGGCGAGGCGAATCTCGATCTTCTGCTTCGGCACGGGAGCGAGGTTCCACGTGATAATGCCGTCTTCCCGCTCCTCGGCAGGCTTGGGATCGAGGTCGACGTCCGTCACCTTGATCTCTTTCATCGCCGAAACGGGGATGCGATCCTGAAGCACGACCTCCGCGGCGCCCTTCTTGAAGCTCTCGATCGTGATCAGATAGCTGTAGCGGATCTTCCTGACTGTAGCCCCTTCCTTGGTGAGATACTCCTTCTTCTCGAGCTTGTGCGTGACCTTCATGTCCTGGTCGATCCCGAGGTGAACGGGGAACTCCTGGCCGGTCGCGACCGGCGCGAGCGTCTCCTTTCCGACGAAGCTCGAGGTCTTGCCCTGCGTGCCCGCGCGGGTCGTCTCGATATAGACCTCGGCCGTTCCCGCAAGGAGCGGCGCCTCGAGGGTGTTTGTGACGCTCCCCTTGACGAAGACGTTCTGCGACAGGCGCGGCGCGGTGTAGCGGGACAGCTTCCCCGTGAGCTTGTCCTGGAGAATGAGAACCCGCCGCGGATCGGAACCGCTTGCGAGATCGACGTGCTTCGGTATGGCGAAGGTCGCCGCAAATTCGGACGATGCGAGCCCCGCGCCGGGCTGCTCCGCCTCGTACTCTTCCGCCTGCGCCGGAGCGGGGGGGGCGTACCCGGTGGACGACGCTGATACCATTATCGCGCTCTTCCTGGCAACGCCGCCCTCAGCGCGCGATTCGTCTTTGAGCGCGCGCATGATTCGCTGCAGGTAGAGGGGTGTGATCGCGGGTGGCGCCGCGCCGAGCTGCGGGCGTGCCGTCGAGAGAACGAGCGCCACATCCTTCCAGTCTTCACCGGTGCTCTGCTGGACGCGGGCGCTGTAGGCGAGATCGATCGACTCCTTCGCCGTGTCGTAGCGGATGAGGTACTCGGGGGTCCAGGTCGCCCCGGAGACGTTGTAGGTGAAAGACAGTTCGAGGTCACCCGGAGACACGATCTCGCAGTCGACGACGACGCGCGGGCTCCAGTCGTCCTTCGTCTGCATCTCGTTCAACTGGTTCGTGATCCAGTTGATATCGTCCACGAGCTTCGCGTTCCGCTTGTTCAGGCCGTCGATCTTTTCGTTCAATCTGATTCGCTCGGCGCCGATGAATTCGAGAACGCTCTTCCAGTCTTGCACGCGGAATATCTCGATGGCGAGCTTCGTGCTCCCCTTCTCGAAGGGGAATTTGGCGTAGTTATCGAGAAACTGCACCGAGCTGTTCAAGGAATTGAGCTGTATCTGGAGGGTGTCGCGCGTCGCCGTGAGAGCGTCGAGCTTCTTCTTGAGCTCCTTGTAGCGCGGGGATTCCGCGGCGAGCCCGCGCACCTTGGCGACGTCGACGCCCATGATGCGCGCCTGCGCGGTTCCCTTGCCCTCGACCTGGAGCGAGGTTTCGGAGAAACCGCGGGGCAGGTCGCCGCAGACGAGCTTGTAGAATCCGGCCGAAAGCCCGATCTTCCCGGTCCGCGTCACCTGCGCCCGGTCGGCGTACACCGTGGCCGTGACGATCCGCGTTTCGAGCGCGAGCTCTTTCTCGTCCGACGCCCCGGCGCGATGGGGAGGGGCGGCGAGGAGCGAGAGGGCCGCGAGAGAGAATATCGCCGGGAGCATCCTCAATAGCACGGGATTGAATGTGCGTTTCATATTTCATGCCTCCTTTGATCCATGGAGATCGCGGCCTCGTTTGATGATGGCTCGAGCGCTTTTCCATGGTATAATCGCTAGATGGGGCCTATTCCCGGGCGCAGTTTAGCACGAATGAACAGCAAAGCGTCAACCCTCATTCTCCTCTTCATCCTTGCTGTCGCCGCCGTCATCCGGGTGTATTTCGCGCTGCGGTGCACGGCCGTTCCCGGTTACAGCGACATGGCGCTGTACAATGCGGCCGCCCTGAAGGGCGGATTCCCGACGTCCTTGCCCCCCGGCTATCCGCTGTTTCTGAGGGCGATATACGCCCTTTTCGGGACGCGCAACTACACGGCGGTCTTCGTCGTGCAGGGCCTCATCAGCGCGCTGACGGTGCTCCTCATCTACCGGGTAACGAGCTCAGTCGCAAGCCGCCGCGCCGGGCTCCTCGCCGCCGCCATCGCGGCCGTCTACCCGAATCTGATCGTCTACAATCTCACGACGCTGACGGATACGATCGGCGTCTTCTTTGTCATGATCCTTCTCCTCATCCTCGTCGCCGCGATACCGGAGAGGACGCGATCCATTCTCGCGGCCTTCGCGATGTTCCTCGGCTTCACGTTCAGGCCGGTCATGGTTCTCTTCGCGCCGGGAGTGTTCCTGAGTATCAAGAAGCGCTGGACGTTCGCCGTGGCGGCGGTCGTTCTTCTCACGCCGCTGATCGCGTTTGAAATGACCGTGGGCAAGAGCTTCCAGAGAAGCGCCGTCGCCGTCTACGAGACCTACCATCCTTCGCTCGACGGGAGCCAGTTCATCAACCCCGACTCGACGGAGCTTCGGAGCGACACCCTCTCGAGCGCGGTGTACCTGAAGGCCGCCCTCGCGAATATCGCCCACAACAGGTGGAAGGCGATCGACAATATATACTACAAGGTGACGGTTCTCTTCTCGCGCGGATGGGACACCTTCGTTCTCGAGCCGATCGTCGGCACGGGGACGCTCGCCTACTACGTGTGGGCATACGCCTACCTTCCCGTTCTTGTCTTCGGGTTCATCGGCATGGCCCGGTTATACGGCAGGGGAAACAGAATGCTCGCCCTCCCGGCGCTCAGCTACGCCGTGCTCGTCGTACTTTTCTTTCTTTTCAAGTTCAGGTACCGGCTGCCGATCGAGCCGGTCCTCATCATATACGCTTCGATGCTGCTGGCGGGCGGGCGGAGCCGGGCGGCAGGGTTCGACGAGGCCGCTGCGCGGACCGGGACGAGCGCCGCGCCGCGATGGGGGGGCAATCGCGGCATAATCGCCGCGATCGTTCTCCTCGCCCTCGCGCTCAGGGTCTACTTTGCCTTTGCTTGCCGTACGCCCGTCGATTCGATAGAGATGGAGACGTACAACCGGCTGGCTCTGAAGGGAGGGCTCGGGAGCGCCGCCGCGCCGGTATATCCGCTCTTTCTCCGGGCCATCTATTCACTCTGCGGCGCGGGCAACTATACGGCGCTTTTTCTCGCGCAGGGAATTTTGAGCGCGCTCGCCGTCGTTCTGCTCTACGCGGCGGTCGCGCGGCTGTGCGGGGGCACGGTGGGTGTCATCGCCGCGGCGATCTGCGCCGTGTTCCCCGATTTCATTCGCTACAACCTGAAGGTCGGCGTCGAGTCGCTGAGCGTCTTTCTCGTCGCAGCGCTCATGGCGGCCTCCACGGCGCGCATCGGCGAGAGATTGCGAATGTTTTTCGTGGGGGCGCTCGTGGCTCTCGGAGTGCTGATTGAACCGCTCCTCGTGTGTCTCGCTCCCGGGGCGCTTCTCGCGTCGCGGAGACGCAAGCTTCTCCTTCTCGTGATGATGCTCGCGCTCGTTCCCTTCGTCGTAGTCAATACGATCAGGACGCAGAAGATCGAGCCCGTGTACGAGGCGCCGGTCTTCGGGCTCGGTCTCGGAAACTACTCGGGCCCGGGGAGCTTCGAGCACGCCATCGATGCCGTTTACGGGAACGCAGACGGCGTCATGATAAAGGGGTGGCGCCTCCCCGATGCGACGGCGAGAAGCGAGAGGCAGCGCGGCAGCATCAATGCGGCGGTGTATTCCTACGCGATCGTGATGCTCATGGGGTTCGTGGGGCTCGCGAGATACTACCGGCGCGAGCATGGCGCGTTTGCCCTCCCGGTGCTGCTCTATATCGTGCTTCTCGTGCTCTTTTCCTATTTCAGGGTGCGGTACCGGGCGCCTCTCGAGCCCGTGCTCGTCGCGTATGCCGCCCTTCTCCTCGGCGGCGGATGCAGGGCGCCGGCCGCATCTCAGGGAGAGTCATGAACAAACGGCAGAATGCGATCAT
>DATCCP010000089.1:0-13866 GCA_036511215.1 Candidatus Krumholzibacteriaceae bacterium | reverse complement strand
AGCTTCCAAACGTCTGGTACGCCGCCGTGTACCCCGCCTCCATGATCGCGAAGATCATTCTCGCACAGCTCATCGTGTCGATGCTCCTCGTCTCCTAGGAAAGCAGGATTGACAGAAGACCCCGTTGTGCCGTACAATTATACAGGTTAGAAGCGACCTCGTCGCGGGAGTGTCCTTTTCGCCGGGGGAGATTGCACGTGAAGCTGCTCGTCGTACTCGTCACTGCCGCCGTTGCCCTGTCATCGTGCCCCGCGGGCGCGGTCTCCGCATACGTGGAGGCGGAGAACTACACGCTCTCCCACGACATCGGTTATACCCTTATCGCCCCATACGGCATCCTGCTCCAGGGTCTCGACTACCCGGGGGAATGGACCGAGTACGTGCTCCCGCAGCTCCCCTTCGGCACGTACCGCGTGTCGATGAGATGCTGGGGCGACGTGAACGTGCCGTACGAGCTTCACCTCAAGACGTTCCCCGTTCACGGGGAGGAACCCCAGACCATCGATCTCAAATTCACCGGCCTGGGAAGCGACTGCAGTTGACACAACGCCGTGCTGGTCTCCGGCGGAGACCTCGTCAGAGTCTTCGAAACACCGCTCACCATCAGGCTGGAATACGAATCGGGGGGAGTGTTCTTCGCCGACTGGTTGTACTTCGAATCCGTGACGGCCGCCGAGAACCCCTCATGGGGCGCCATCAAGAGCCTCTTCCGGTGACCCGGTCTCCTCAGAAATAGATCGAGGAATAGAGCGAGTACATGTCAGCCCCGGAGTCCGTCGCGGGATCGCTCGCCGCGTCCTCGCTCCGTATTCTCTCGTACTGGAGCCGGATAACACCCGCCGTGCCGAGGTTGTAATGGAGACTCGCTACGACCGCTCGGCGGTGTGTATCGAGGGGGGAGACGATCCCGTCGCGCAACGATTTCTCCTCCAGCCAGCCGAGCCCCGCGCCGAAGGCGCCGCCCATATCTACGTCCAGCGACGCACCCGCGAGCGACATCTGCTTCCTCTCCGCCCCCGGCGCGACGAGCTCCGCATCGCGAAGCCTCTTGTAGAACAGGGACAGCGCGGCGATGTCGCGCACGAGCGGCGCGCGCGCCGACACGCGGAGCCCCTCGGTGTTCGACTCGTACGAGAGCGCTGAGAACGGCGTGAAGAAATCGGGAGCAAGGCGCACGTAGTCGATCATGAGACCGAGGCGCTGCGACCTCTCGATCGCGATTCCCCCGAAGCCCCCTCCTCCCGTGCTCGAGAGATCGACGGTTCCGTCCGTCGTCACGACGCCTCGCTCATCCGTCCTGTTCCACGCAATCAGCTCGCCGCGAAGACGCGCGTATCGGACAAGCGGGATCTCCGACGTGACGCTCGCCGTCCACGTCTCGAGCCATGGTGAGGATGCCCCATACCCGAGAGCCGCGAAATCGACCGAGCGCCTGTTCTCGAAGCTCCCGACCGCGTGAAGACCCGCCTTCCAGAAGAGGCCGGTCCTTTGGTCGAGTCGCTGCCAACGCGCCTCGAGCCCGTAGAGCTCGAGGGAGTATCTCGCGCGATCGGCCGCGCCCGAGCGGTATGCGACGTAGCTCGTCTCGAGCGCGCGGCGCGGCATCGCATAGAAGAGACGCGCCTCGAGGTTCGCTCCGCCGCAGGTGACGAGCGCTCCCTCGACCGTGAGATCGGGACCGAGCTCCTCGAGGCTCTCCACGAGGAGCGTCCCCGCGGCTACCCCGCCGCAACCGCACCCCGTGTCCCCGCCGATGCGCGGACTGTCGTCCCAGTCCCAGCGCATGAGCGTGAGCGGCGTCATGTGGAGGGAATAGTAACCGAGCCTCACGCGGAGCCGCGCGGCCTCTACTCCCACGAACGCGCTCCCCCACTCCGAGCCGAGATACTCCGGGCCGGACTCGAGCACCTTCGCCCCCTCGTTGCTGATCCGGAGAAGCGCGCCCGCGCGCAGATGCGCCGCGAGCCGCTTCGATGCTTCGACCTCGACGCGATAGCGCACGCTGCCGCCGGGACTGACCGGTTCTCCGTAGATACCGGCGGCGGCCGGCCCTCGCGTGTCGATCGCGAGAAGACGGATGCGCTCGAGCCCGCGATACGAGAAGTCCACGCCGGTTTCAGCGGCGCGCGCATCTCGCGGCGTCCCGCCGGCCCCGGCGGGCGCGGGCTTCGGGGACGACAGCATCTCCTCCATCGCCGCCCCGACGTCTCCGGCAGGATCGAACCGTACCGCGCGGATGCGGCCGTTCCCGCCCCCGTCCACGAGGAAGATGGCAAGTGTTTCCCGCGGAACACGATAGCTCGCCGACACCGCCCCACCCGCGTCGCGCGTTTGCGGAAACGTGATGCCGTTCGATTCAATCACGCCCTGAGCCGCGAGAAGATCCCCTTCATCGGCATTGATGCCGAGAACGGCGATATCCTCGCCGCCGTACGTGCGATAAAAGCGCTCGCACCCGAGGAGCGCTTCCACGCAGCGCGGGCAGCCCGTGTGCCAGAACACGAGGAACACTTCACGGTGCTTCGAAACGAGCTCGCTCGAGCGCACGCTCCCCGCGCCGCTCAGGAGAGAGAGCTCGAACGGAGGCGCCATCTCCCCGGGCTCGGCAGCGAGGGCGCGCGCTCCGGCAGTCGCAAGCCCCACGGCGAGTACAACGGCCGCGTAGAATCGAACGCTCCCGCTCACGGGCGCCTCCCTCCGTCTCGTGCGTTTCGTTGGAAGCCTCATACGGCGACATTATATTCGGATCCCGGGCGACCGGGAACCCATTTTCTGGACGCGGCGGCGACCGGTTTGCCTTGACATGGATGATAAATTATTATATGAGTATATGAGAATATAAAGAAAAGGGGGCCGGTGTGCGAGAACGGTGCGATGCATTTCCATTCGAGCTCGTCGCGAGACGCCTCAAGGCGCTCGCGGACTGCTCCCGGCTCTCCGTGCTTCAGAGCCTCTGCGACGGAGAAAAGAGCGTCACGGAGCTCGTCGAGCGGACGGGGCTCGGACAGACGAACGTTTCGAAGCATCTTCGCATTCTCAAGGCGGAGGGGCTCGTTCTCGCGCGGAGAAACGGGCGGAACATTCTGTATCGGGTCTCGGGGACGATTCACGAAGAGATATGCACGCTCATCTGCCGGTCGATGAAAGACAAAGCGACGGCCGACAACCGGCAGCTCGGGCGTTACCTGGATCGAAAACGCGCGCGAAGGGTAGGATAACAACTATGGTAAAGATACTCATTTTCCTTGCCGTCTGGATCGTCGTCATGAGGTTCCTTCTCCCCCGCCTCGGCGTGTCCACCTGAATGAATCAGACCTGCGGGACCGGGGACCGGTCCGCACGCGAGGCTCCCCGAGCCACGAAGCCCGGCTCGCCCGAAGAGGGCGATCCCGGGGCCGGGAAAAAGAGGTAGGCGCGATGCCCATCTTCGAATACGAATGCAGAGCATGCGGGCGGCTTTTCGAGGAGCTCGTCATGAGCTCGTCCCAGGAGGTCGCCTGCCCCGCATGCGGCTCGGCGGGCATCGACAAGCTCATCTCGGCGATCGCCAAGAGATGCCGGGGATGCTCCTCATCCGGCGGCGCCTCATGCGGCCCCACCTGAGGAGGCTGCTGACGCGGCGGTCCGCCGCATCGGAGACACGACAAAGCCCGGAAGAGCGGCGCCTCTCCCGGGCTTCTATTTCTGGTAGCCCCTAGGGGAGTCGAACCCCTGATTCTTGGCTGAGAACCAAGCGTCCTAACCACTAGACTAAGGGGCCACGCTACCGTTCTGGCTGGGGAGGGAGGAGTCGAACCCCCATAAACTGATCCAGAGTCAGTTGTCCTGCCATTAGACCACTCCCCAATGGCCTTGAGAAATTATACAATAAACCGCAGGAAATCAACCCCATTCTCGGGAAATTCACTTCGCGCCGAGGGCCGCGGCGGAGCGGAGCCGCTCGATCGTCTTCGCTTTTCCGAGCAGCACGATGACCCAGAATATGTCGGGCGAGACGGTCTTCCCCGTGAGCGCCACGCGGGACGGATGGATGAGCTCCCCCGACTCGAGCGAGAGCCGGTCGGCCAGCGCCCGCAGCGTTTCCTCGACGGAGGCGCGGTCGAAATACTGGAGCCTCTCGTACTCATCCGCGAGCGCCGCGAGCCTCGATGAGGCCTCCTTCGACATGAGATGATTGCGAACGGCGTCTTCGTCACGCGCGTAGTCGTCCCGGTAGAAATAGCGCATGAGGTCCGGAACGTCCTTGAGAAGCTTGAGCCTGTTGCCGAGGGCGTCGATGATGAGGGCGAGTCTCGGGACCTCCTTCGCGTAGACGCGATCTCCGCCGTCGACCGTCTCCGGGCGCAGCGGCTCCTTCCCCGGGATGAGCTTGAGATCGACAGGGCGCGAGAGATCCACCTCGAACGAGGGTGGGAAGATCCCCTCCTCCTCGAGGACGCCGTACGCGAGCTCCACCTTCTTGTTCAAGGGGAGCATCTTGAAATGCTCCGCGTTGATCCACTCCATCTTGCCCACGTCGAAGACGGCCGGGTTGCTCGAAACCTTCTTGAGCGTGAACGCCTCGATGAGCGCCTTGAACGTGAAGAGCTCGCGCTTACCGTCGTAGGCCCAGCCGAGGAGGGCGAGATAGTTGACCATCGCCTCGCTCAGATAGTACTTCTCGCGGTACGCATCGATAGAGGTCGCGCCGTGGCGTTTGCTGAGCCTCGCGCGGTCGTGCCCGAGGATCATCGGAAGATGCGCGAACTTCGGGAGCTTGTAGCCGAGCGCGCCATAGAGGTGCACTTGCCGGGGCGTGTTCGATATGTGGTCGTCCCCCCGGATCACGTGGCTGATCTTCATGTGCGCGTCGTCGACGACGACCGCGTAGTTGTACGTCGGTCTCCCGTCGGACTTGATGAGAACGAAATCGTCGAGCTCGGCGTTCGTGAAGGTGAAGTCCCCCCTCACGATGTCCCGAAAACGCACCTGCCCTTCGAGCGGCATGGCGAACCGTATGACAAACGGGATCCCCTTCGCGAGCCGCTCCTCGATCTCGGGGGGAGTCAACGCGCGGCACGTGCCGGCGTACTTCGGGGGGAGCTTCTTCTCGTCCTGCTCGACCCTCATCGCCTCGAGCTCCTCGGGGGTGCAGAAACAGCGGTAGGCCTTCCCATCGCGGATAAGCCGGTCCGCTTCCGAATGGTAGAGAACGCCCCGCGCCGACTGCAGGTACGGCCCGTAGTCGCCGCCGATATCCGGCCCCTCGTCCCATTCGAGCCCGAGCCACGTGAGACCGCGCAGGATGCCCTCGTAGGAGTCGCGCGTCGAACGCGCCGCGTCGGTATCCTCGATGCGGAGCACGAAAACGCCGTTGTTCTTGCGCGCGTAGAGATAGTTGTAGAGCGCGGTCCGCGCCCCGCCGACGTGGAGATGCCCCGTCGGGCTCGGCGCAAAGCGCACCCGGATCACGTCCTCCTGCTTTTCGATCAGATCCATCATTCCATCCGCTCGCCGCTACCGGTCGATCCGTATCTTGTCGATGAGCGCGTCGTACGAGACCCCGAAGGCTCCCGTGCTCGCCTCGTCGAGGCTCTTGCCCTCTTTGAGCCGGTCGAGGAATGAGAGAACATTATCCATCGAGTGCATCGTGAGCAGCTTATCGAGCATCCGGCAACCGGCGTAGTACGCGACCCGCGAGTCCTCGCGGTCCTTGCCCGCCGCAATCGCGCTTTCGATCGCCGCAGGTGAAGGATTCATGTTTCGCCCGTCCTTCTCGGCCTCGGGTATCTGGATCTTGAGTATATCGATCTCGCCCGCGATGCGGCTCGCGAGCGCCTCCTTGAGCCATAACGGCGATTTTCCCCCCGAGCGTTTATTGACCGCCGCCTGGGCGACGCGGTTCGTGATTGCCTGTTCGGCGATATTGCGCTTCAGCATGATGTCGAGCGGCTCGAAGATTATCGTGTCCCCCTTGACGAACCCGTAATACCACCATTCCTTGCGCGTCATGAGAAGATACTCGTCGAGATCAGCCGTGCCGACGATGACGAGCTTGCCGGCGGCGGGCCGCCCGATCTCCTTCGTGACTTTCTCGTACGCGTTCTTGGCGAAACCGAACGTCTTGACGGCGAGGAAGCGCGCGATCTCGGACGACGGATAGTGGAGCTCGATCTGGGGGTTCGCCATGACACCGCCGTTTGTGACGTGGTACGTGTCCACGGTGAGATTATATCCGGCGATAGGAGCCAGGAGCGAATCCGGAAGGCGGAACGCCTCCTTGCCCTGCGTATGCTCCTTTGTGCTCTTCCCGCAGCCCGCGGCGAGCGCGATGACGAGGAGCGCCGCGACGATACCGAACCTTCGCGTCATGTTCCTTCCTTCCCGCATCCGCGCGAACGTGCGGCACCCGCGACGATCGCGCGAACGCGTCTTCCGGCTGTTTCAATGAGAAGCTTCCGCTCCCTGTCCCGCAGGGCGGCGAATTCTGCGCCCCCCGCGCGATTCTCGTCGAGCCACGCCCTCGCGAAAGAGCCGCTCTCGATTCTCTCAAAGAGGGTCTCCATCCTTTTCTGAACTCCGGCGTCGATGAGGTCCTCGCCGAACTTGAGGCTCCCGTATGCCGCGGTGCCGCTGATCACGTCCCGCATGCCCGCGAAGCCGACTCGCGTGAAGAGGTCGACGATGATCTCGAGCTCGTGAACGCATTCGAAGTAGGCGACCTCGGGGCTGAACCCCTTCTCGACGAGAACCTCGAAGGCACGCTTCGCGAGCGCAACAACTCCCCCGCACAGAACCGCTTGCTCTCCGAAAAGATCGCTCACGGCCTCCTCGCGAAAGCTCGTTTCGAAAGCGCCGGCCCGGAGACAGCCGAGCCCCCAGGCGATGGCAAGGGCGATCCTCTTCGCGTCCGGCGAGGAGCCGGCTCCGACGCCGAGGAGGCAGGGAAGACCGGATCCGGCGACGTATACTTCCCGCAGCCGCGCGCCCTGCCCTTTCGGGGCGACGAGGAGGTAGTCGAATCCCCCAAGGGGGATCTCGCCGAACGCGACGGCGAAGCCGTGCGCAAAGCACAGTGCCGCGCCGGGCCTCAGCTCGGGCCGTATCTCGCCCTCGAAGACCTCTCCCTGAACCTCATCCGGCACGAGCATCATGAGAACGTCGGCCCTTCGCGCGGCCTCCCCGATCTTCGAGACCTCAAAACCGTCGTCCCGCGCCCGACTCCAGCCGGCTCGCCCCTCGCGGGCGCCGACGATCACCCTGAAACCGCTGTCGCGGAGATTCAGGGCCTGTGGACGTCCCTGGTTGCCGTAGCCCGCCACGGCGATTGTCTTTTCCGCGAGGATGCCGGGATCGGCATCCGCCTCGGTCCATATTTTCATTCCCTGCTCCATAACGCTTTCTCGAATAAGCAACTATTTATAGCAAAATAGGGAGCGAGTGGCAAGGCTCTTGTGGCGAGGCGCCTTCGGGGAGCTTTTCCATTGACAGCGCCGCTTTTCGACCCATATTATCTCTCGGGCGTGGCGGTGTAGCTCAGTTGGTAGAGCAGGAGAATCATAATCTCTGTGTCCGGGGTTCGAGTCCCTGCACCGCCACCAGATTTATTTTCAAATACTTACATTCCACATCTCAAAGTTCGCTTTACCATGGGCTCGATTGATACGGTTAGAGACTACATCCGCGAGCGCGGCCTCATTACCGCCGGCGCGAGGGTGCTCGCTGCCGTTTCCGGGGGACCCGATTCGACGGCGCTTATGGTGATCCTCTCGAGGCTCTCCCGAGAGATGCCGTTCGAGCTCGCCGTGGCGCACTTCGACCATGGGATCCGCCCCGAGGCGGCCCGCGAGCGGCGTCTCGTCGAACGGCACGCGGCGCGGCTGTCCCTTCCACTCTTTCTCGGCTCGGGAAACGTCCCCGCGGAGGCGCGGAGAATGAGGAAGGGGATCGAGGAGACGGCGAGGCTCCTCCGATACCGTTTTCTCGAGGGGACGGCGCTCGCGTGGCGCGCGGACGCGGTCGCCATCGGACACACCCGCGACGACCAGGTCGAAACGATTCTCCATCATCTGATCAGGGGCTCCGGATGGCGCGGTCTTCAGGGTATCCCGCCGCGCCGGGGGCTTTTCGTGAGGCCGCTCCTCGCCTGCAGCCGTGAGGAGCTCAAGGCGCTCCTCCGGAGAGGCGGCATACGCTACTCGATCGACCGGAGCAATCTCGACGACGCTCGGTTCCGCAACCGGCTCAGGAACCGGCTTCTCCCCCTCCTGAAGCGGGACTACAACCCCTCAATCGCTGAGGCGCTCCTGCGTCTTTCGGAAAATCTCGCGGAGGGCTGGGAAACGCTCGAGAAACCGCTTCGGAAACTCATGCCCGCTACCGGCCCCCGTGGCGAAGCCGTCATCCCACTCGGAAGACTCGAGGCGCTCACCGACTTCCAGCTTTACCTCCTCGTCGACCTCGTGCTCCGCGAGACGTTCGGCGTCCTCCAGGACGTCGAGAGGTGCCACTTCGACGCGGCGAAACGCCTCATCCGCTCGGGACGATCCGGGAGATGCGTCCATTTCCCCCACGGGATCGCGGCCCGCTGCGAGCATTCGAACCTCGTCCTCTCGAGAGCGCTCGAGTCCCGGGAGGCGCCCGGAGAGGTGCGCATCGCGGGAACGGGGACCTACGCGCTTCCCTGGTGGAATCTCTCCGTCTCGGTCGAGCGCGTCCGCGCACGGGAGATCGATCCGCGCGCGAGCGGGACGGAAGCCTGTTTCGCCGCGGTCGTCTTTCCGATCCGGGTGAGGGGAAAGAGGCCGGGGGACCGGATCGTTCCGTTCGGGATGCGGGGACGAAAGAAGCTGAGCGACCTGTTCATCGATCGCAAGGTGCCCCTGTCGCGACGGGACGGCATTCCCGTCTTCGAGGACACGCGCGGCATCTTCTGGGTGCCGGGGGTCGCCGCGGACGAGCGGACGAGGATCGCTCCGGGAACGAGGCGCGCCGTGCGCCTGAAACTTTTTCCGCCGCCGGACGAAATGTGATGCCGCCAGGAGAGTCGTGTGATACACTGCACCAATGAAGGCAGGTATCGATCGTGGAAGTCCCCGGCCGGAAGGGCAGCTCCGTGCAAATCGGCAGAGTGCTCATAACGAAGGAGGAGATCGATTCGCGCGTGCGCGAGCTCGCGGATCAGATCTCGGCTGACTACGCGGAAAGGAATCCCGTTCTCATAAGCCTCCTCAAGGGAGGCTTTATTTTTCTCGCCGACCTCGTCCGGCGCATGACGATTCCGCACGAGGTGGATTTCATCGCGGTCCACAGCTATCGCGACGGGTTCACGCGGAGCGAGCGGATCGAGGTTGTCAATGATCTCAAGCGCAGCGTGAACGATCGCGACATCATCATCATCGACGGGATCGTCGACACGGGGCATACCCTCTCGTTCCTCGGTCAGATGCTCGAGGAGCGCCGGGTCCGCAGTCTTCGCGTCTGCGCGCTCCTCGACAAGCCCTCGTGCCGCGAGGTCGCCGTTCCCGTCGACTACGTCGGCTTCAAGGTGCCCGATGTCTTCGTCGTCGGTTACGGGCTCGATTTCATGGAGAGGTACCGGAACCTCGCCTATATCGCTGAGCTCCTCCCCGGCGCCGCGGTCGGCGAGACCCCGCAGGTGACCGCCCGCGAAGGGAAGACTGCCTCACCCGCGGAGCACAATCCCTGATATGGACAAAATCCTGTATTTTCGTTATTTTCCATAGAGCACGGACACGGATAGTTATGACGGAAGACCCGCAGAAGAGAGATAAGCCCCGAAAGGACCAGCAAATGCCCAAAAAGTGGCCTCCGACGGGTTCAATGCCCGGCCCCCCGCGCACGTCGCGCTCCATGGCGCTGTGGGTGATGGTCCTCATCATCGTGTTCATGTCGTTCCTCCTTTTCAACTCGGGCAAGGAACGCGAATGGACCCTCACGTATACGCAGTTCATCAAGCAGATCGACAAGGGGAACGTCGCGCGGCTCAAGATCAAGGGGCTCGAGGTAAAGGGAAAGCTCGTCAGCGAGATCGTGATCCCGATGGGAAACTCGGAGGCCACCGTCTCGAGCTTCCGGGTGATCCTGCCGACGGAGGACAAGGACCTCCCCGAGAAGATCTGGGCAAAGAATCCCGACGCGCAGATCGAGGCTGAATTCCCGGGGGGCAGCCTCTGGGTAAAGGCGCTCGCCACGGCGGTCCCCCTCATCGCGCTCCTCGTTCTCTGGATCATCCTTATGCGGCAGATGCAGTCCGGCGGCAACAAGGCCTTCTCGTTCGGCAAGAGCAAGGCCAAGATGATCGACGGGACCATGCCGCGCGTGACCTTCGCCGACGTCGCGGGCGCCGACGAGGCCAAGGCGGAGCTCGAGGAGATTATCGAATTCCTGCGCGAACCGAAGAAATTCCAGCGGCTCGGCGGGCGGATTCCGAAGGGGGTCATTCTCCTCGGGCCTCCCGGCACGGGCAAGACGCTCCTCGCGAAGGCGGTTGCCGGCGAGGCCGCCGTGCCCTTCTTCAGCATGAGCGGCTCCGATTTCGTCGAGATGTTCGTCGGCGTCGGCGCGAGCCGGGTGCGCGACCTTTTCGACAAGGGAAAGAAGCACGCTCCGTGCATCCTCTTCATCGACGAGCTCGACGCGGTCGGGCGCCATCGCGGCGCCGGTCTCGGCGGCGGGCATGACGAGCGCGAACAGACCCTGAACCAGCTTCTCGTCGAGATGGACGGCTTCGAGACGAACGAAGGGGTTATTCTCCTCGCCGCGACGAACCGGCCCGACGTGCTCGATCCGGCGCTCCTCAGGCCCGGGCGTTTTGACCGGCGTATCGTCGTCGACATGCCCGATCTCCGGGGACGACTCGGCATTTTCAAGGTGCACACGCGCAAGGTCCCGCTCGGCGCGGACGTCGACCTCGACATGCTCGCGCGCGGCACGCCGGGCTTCTCGGGCGCCGACATCGCGAACATGGTCAACGAGGCGGCCCTCCTCGCCGCGCGGCGCGACCGCGAGAAGGTCGCGATGGAGGATTTCGAGGAGGCCAAGGACAAGGTCATGCTCGGCCCCGAGCGCAAGAGCCACATCATGAAGGAAGACGAGCGGCGTATGAGCGCCTATCACGAGGCGGGGCACGCCGTCGTCGGCGTGCACCTCGAGCACGCCGATCCCCTCCATAAGGTGAGCATCATTCCGCGCGGGAGAACCGGAGGGGTCACGTCGTTCCTCCCGACGGACGACCGGCTCGAGGTGTCGCGCGAGTGGTGCATCGATTTCATCACGATATCGCTCGGCGGACGCGCCGCGGAGGAGATCGTCCTCAAGCGGATCGGAACCGGCGCGCAGGAGGACATCAAACAGGCCTCCCGGCTCGTGCGAAAGATGATCATGCAATGGGGAATGAGCAGCTCGATGGGTCCGATCTCGTACGGCGATCAGGAGGAGCAGATCTTCCTCGGCAAGGAAATCGCCGTGAGACGCGACTACAGCGAGGATACGGCCCGGGAGATCGACAACGAGGTCCGCACGCTCATGAACGAATGCCACGAGCGGGCCAGGCAGGTTCTCACGGCGCACACGGAGGAGCTCCACAAGGTCGCCAAGGCGCTCCTCGAACGCGAGACGCTCGACGCCGAGGATATCAAGATCCTGCTCAACGACGGGACGCTTCCACCGCTCAAGAGAAATTCGACGGGCGCAAACGGCGCGGCGAAACCCGCGGAGGCTTCCGGAGAATCGCCTTCCGGGGAATCAAAAGAGCCGGCGGGGGGCTAGGTCTCCGGCGGGGCTCGCTTCTTCGATACACCTCTTTCGAATGCTGTAAACGATGCGCTATCCCCTTCGTTTGATTGCATCCCGCCCGGCCGGGTCCCTCGCGCGCGCTCTCGCCGAGGCGGGCGTCGATCCGCACGGCATCGCCATCATCGAGAAGAAGGCCGAGACGGTCGTCCTGCGCGTCGACCTCGTCGCGGCTCCCGTCGCGAACATCATCAAGCAGCAGCTCCTCTCGCTCGGCGGGGACGCCGCCGTGCACCGCGAGGTCATCACCGGCGGTCCTCCGCAATCGAGCGTCTATATCATCGCCGACCGGAGCAGGCTCGCACGGCTCCCCGCGAAGCTCGCGCGGCAGCCCTTCGGTCTCGCCGAGCTCGGCGCCGGGATCGAACGACTGCTCGCGGCCGCCGGGTGTCCCCCCCGCGCCGTGCCCCTTCCCCGCGGATCCCTCGATCTCGCGGCGGGTCCCGTCGTCATGGGCGTGCTCAACGTCACGCCGGACAGTTTCTCGGACGGCGGCGCCTGGCTTGACCCCGGTGCCGCGCACGAACACGCCCTCGCGATGGTGGAAGACGGCGCGGGCATCATCGACATCGGCGGCGAATCGACGCGCCCCGGCGCCGCCGCCGTGAGCGCGGAGACGGAGCTCGAGCGCGTCATGCCGGTCCTGCGCAGGCTCGGCGGCGCCGTGAGCGTGCCTATTTCGATCGATACGAGGCGCTCCTCCGTCGCGCGGGCGGCCGTGGACGCGGGGGCCTCCATCGTCAACGACGTGAGCGGGCTCGCGAGCGACGCCGCTATGATCGATGTGGTGCGCGAGGCGCGCGCTGCCGTCGTCATCATGCACATGCGGGGAACGCCCGAGACGATGCAGAACGATCCGCGTTACGCGGACGTGACCGGCGAGATCATCACCTGGCTCGACGAGCGCGCGGCGGAGCTCGAGCGCTTGGGGCTCGACCGCGAGAAGATTATCGTTGACCCAGGCATCGGTTTCGGCAAAAGATTGGACGACAATCTGAGAATCCTGAACGAGATTGGGGATTTTCAGGGTCTCGCTCTCCCCGTGATGGTCGGCTGCTCGAGGAAGTCGTTCATCGGCGGCGTCACGGGGCGCGGCACGGAGGCGCGTCTCGCGGGGGGATTCGCCGCGCTCGCGAAATGCCTCGCGGGGGGCGTGCGCATTGTCCGCGTTCACGACGTGAGAGAAACAACCGACTTCATCAATGTCTGGCGCGCGATCGAGCGCGCGGGGGCGCCTTCATGAGCCTCTTTCATCTCAACCTGGCGATCGACGTTCTCGACATTCTCATCGTCGCCTTTCTCTTTTACCGCCTCTTCCTCCTGATCAAGGGAACGAGGGCGGCGCAGATGTTCATCGGGCTGTTTCTCCTCATCATCGTGTCGTTCATCGCCCGCTGGCTCAACATGAACGCGTTGAACTGGATTCTGTCGAGCCTCAAGACCGTCTGGGTGATCGCCTTCGTGATTCTCTTCCAGCCCGAGCTTCGCCGGGCGCTGTCGCTCCTCGGCCAGAACCGCATCATCGGCTATTTCATCAAGGTGGAGGAATCGGGCACGGTGAGCGAGATCGTCAAGGCGTGCCACCAGCTCACCCAGACCGGCCTTGGCGCGATCATCGCGATCGAACAGGACGTGGGGCTCCGCAACTATATCGAAACGGGGACGCCGATCGATGCGCGTGTCACGGCCGAGCTCCTCGTCACGATCTTCACGCCGCCGAGCCCGCTCCATGACGGGGCGGTCATCATCGAGAAGAACCGCCTCATCGCGGCCGGGTGCATTCTCCCCCTCTCCCAGAATCCACGCCTCGCCAAGTCGCTCGGCACGAGGCACCGCGCGGGTCTCGGGCTTTCGGAGGAGAGCGACGCGGTCGTCATCATCGTAAGCGAGGAGACGAGGACGATCTCTCTCGCCTTCGGGGGCAAGCTCAAGCGCAAGCTCGACATCAACACGCTCCGCAACGACCTCGTCGGCATGATCGGAATCAAGGCCGAGGAGGCCGTCTCGCCGTCCTGACAGCCGCCTGCGCGGGGACCCGGGCGGGAAAGGAGTGACGGCCCCGCACCGCCCCAC
>DATCCP010000088.1:0-3704 GCA_036511215.1 Candidatus Krumholzibacteriaceae bacterium | reverse complement strand
GACGGCTCGATTCCAGCCTGCTGCAGAGGACCCTGGCCGCGCCGGTCATCGTCTACGTGTCGTATGCGGCCTTCGCGATTCTGGCTGCGTTCGTTCTGCGCGAGGGAACGTGGGGCACGGACGGTTGGGCGGGAGTTCGTTCGTACCTGCTCACCGCCGCGGTCGCCGCGTCGCTCATCTCGATGGTGACGATACATCTCGGGTATTATCTCGGTAACGCCCTCCGGCCCCTTGTCGCGCTGCGCAAGCTGGCGTGAGCCGCGGATGCCGGGCTCGCGCGCATTCGAGGGAAAGATGGAACGAAAGAGAATCAAGATAACGCGGGGCAAGTGCAGCGGGTGCCGCCTGTGCCTGCAAATCTGCGCTATCGCCCATTATCACGAAACGAATCCCAAAAAGGCTGCATTGAAAATCGAGGTGCATTTCCCGCAGCCGGGGGTGTACAAGCCGAAGGTCTGCGTGCAGTGCGGCGAGTGCATGGAGGTATGCCCCGAGGACGCGATCTCCCGCCGCGACGACGGCGCCTATATCGTGGACTTCGAGAAATGCACCAATTGCGGCACCTGCATCCCGGCCTGCAAGCCCGGCGTGATATTCCAGCATCGCGACCTCGATCACGTCATCATCTGCGACGGCTGCTTCAAATGCACCGATCTCTGCAACACCGGCGCGATCTCCATGTTCATCCAACCGGCAAAGGAGAGCTCGTAATGGCAAAGCGCTCCAAGAGCTCCGGGGGACTGGCCGGCACGACGCTGCGCATCGACCTCACGACCGGCCGGATCGCGAAACAACCCACCGACAAGAAGCTGATGCGCGAATGGTTCGGAGGACGGGGCGCGATCGCCAAGATTCTCTACGACGAGGTTCCCCGCGACGCCGATCCGTTCGGTCCGGAGAATCTCTTCATCATGACCGCCGGGGTCATGAGCGGCTGCTTCATCCCGGCGGGCGCCAAGATCGAGTTCGGCTCGATCTCCCCCCTGACCAACGGCCACGGCGATTCCAACATGGGCGGTCATCTGGGCCCGGCCCTCAAGTTCGCGGGCTTCGATATGGTGATCTTCTCCGGCATCTCCCCGAAGCCGGTCTATCTCTTCATCGACGACGACACGGTCGAGCTTCGCGACGCCTCGAAGTACTGGGGCATGGGATCGCTGGAATGCGAACCCCTGATGAAGAAGGACCTCGGCGAGGATTTCGAGATCGCCACGATCGGGCCGGCCGGCGAGAACGGTGTCCGTTTCTCGTGCATCACGCACGATTACGGCCGTCAGGCGGGACGGACCGGGCAGGGGGCCGTCATGGGCTCGAAGAAGCTCAAGGCGATCGCCGTCAGGGGCACCGGCGGAATCACGGTGCACGATCTCGACAAGCTGACCGAGCGCGTATCGGCCATCATCAAACGGACGCAGACGCATCCGAACATGGCGCCGTGGCAGAAATACGGCACCGCGTTCTTCATCGATTGGTCCAACAAGAACGCAGTCCTCCCAACCCGGAATTTCCAGACCACCTATTTCGAGCAAGTAGACGGCATCAACGGCGATGCGCTCGTGGAGAAGTGTTTCATCTCCCACAAGGCCTGCTCCGGGTGCTGGATGAACTGCGGCAAGTACGTCAAGGCGGAGGTGCTGGGCAAGGACAAGGTCTTCCTCGAGGGTCCGGAGTACGAGACCGGCGCGCTGTGCGGCTCGAACCTCGGCATGACCGACATCAACCATGTCGCCTACCTGAACTGGCTGATGGACAACGTCGGCATGGACACGATGTCGGGGGGCGGCGTGGTGGCGTTCGGCATGGAATGCTTTCAGCGCGGGCTGATCGGGACCGGCGATCTCGAAGGGCATACGCTCGAGTGGGGCTCGGTGGGGGACGCCGAGCACTTCGTCGACATGATCGTGCATCGCCGCGGGATCGGCGAGTATTTCGCGGGCGGCACCAAGCGGGCCGCGGAGAAGATCGGACGGGGCAGCGAGAAGTTCGCCATGCAGGTCAAGGGCATGGAGATGTCGGGGTATGACGGCCGCTTCGCCCCGGGCATGATGCTCTCGTACATGACGGCCGATATCGGCGCTCATCACAACCGCTCGTGGACGATCACGGTCGACATCGCCGAGGGGCGCGACAAGATCGAGGGGCGCGCCAAGATCGTCGTGTACCTGCAGCATATCCGGCCGCTCTTCGACTGCTGGTGCATCTGCCGCCTCTTCTGGGGCGAACTCGATATCGAGCCGGAGGAGATCGTCGAGACCCTCAACGACATCACCGGTTGGAATATCGATACCGCCGAGGCGTTCAAGACCTCGGAGAAGATCTGGAATCTGGTGCGGTGCCATTACCTCGAACGCAACAGGGCCAACGGCCGCACGTTCGACTACCCGCCCGCGCGGGCGTGGGAGGACAAGATTCCGACCGGCCCGAGCGCCGGCAAGGGGCTGACCAAGGAGCAGATCGAGGCGATGCTCGACGACTATTACGCATGTCGCGGGTGGGACATGAACGGCAACCCCACGCGCGAGGTGCTGCACGATTTGAAGCTCGATTTCGCGGCGGACAATATCGAGAAGCTCGGGTTCCTCGGAAAGCCGCTTCCGAACGGCATTCCGGCCGTCCGCGGCGAACGGTACAAGCCGAAGGCGTTCTAACAGAGGATGGAATGAACTATGACGGTCTTCCTGAGAGCCGGCGGCCAGCTTCGCGCGATGATCAAACCCGATGTCGATCACTACACCCGCAAGGTCGAGATCGAGGGCGAGAAGACGATCGGTGAAATCCTCGAGCACATTTCGCTCAATCCGGCCTTCGTCGCGCTCATGTATGTCGACGGCGTGATGAAGAACCTGTCGTACAAGCCGGCCGACGGTCAGACCATTACCCTCCAGCCGCCCGTTTCCGGCGGCTGAGGATTTCCTCCCATGCCGCTATCGAAATTTGAAATCGAGAGGTACAAACGTCAACTCATGGTCGACGGCTGGGACCAGGAGAGGCTCCAGCGCGCCCGGGTTCTCGTGGCCGGAGTCGGAGGATTGGGCGGGGTCAGCGCAGCGTATCTCGCCGAGGCCGGCGTCGGGTATCTGCGCATCTGCGACAGCGACAAGGTCGAGCTGTCGAACCTGAATCGCCAGATCCTGTACACGGATGCGGATATCGGCAAGCCCAAAGCGATTCTGGCAGCGAAGAGGCTCTCGGCGCAGAATCCCGAAATAGAAATCGAGGCCATACTGGACACGCTGACCGAGACCAACGCCGGCGAGCTGGCCTCGGGGTGCGACCTGATCATCGACGGCCTGGATAGTCACTCCGACCGCTTGAAACTGAACAAGGCGTCATTCGATCTCAATATCCCCTATATATACGGGGCGATAAGCGAATGGATGGGGCAACTGAGCTTCTTCAACCCGCCGAAAACCGCCTGTCTCGCCTGTCTTATGCCCGGGGAGCTGAGAAATCTAGAGTCCACGCCGGTGTTCGGCGCGCTGGCGGCTACGGTCGGATCGCTTCAGACGACGCTGGCGCTGCGGTACCTGATGACCGGCGAGATTCCCGCCGCGAACGCTCTCCTGATCTTCCGCGCCGATACGATTGTCTTCGAGAAGGTGACGTTCGAGAGAAGGCCGGGGTGCGGCGTGTGCGGGGAAGCCGCGCCGTCGGGTCCCCGACGCTGAGGACTGGGGAGCGTGCCTCCGAATTTCAATGACGTC
>DATCCP010000087.1:0-3811 GCA_036511215.1 Candidatus Krumholzibacteriaceae bacterium | reverse complement strand
GATAACCGTATGATCGGTGATAAACGAGATGATCCGCATTGTCCCGCCGCAGCGGGGACAAAGGAGCGGATCCTGCTGCCAGACCTTCCGAATGAGCTGAGCCCATCGCGTGCGCCTCGTTTTGAGCCATTCGCTTTCATCGCCGTCGGAGTGATCGGCCGGGCATGCAGATGTCTCGTGTCTGCTACCCGATACCCTGCGCTGTAAGCGCGCTCTGTTTCGAGGCCGGAACGGTCGAAGTCTTCCCGTCGGCGTCCTCGATCATGGCGAACGGGATGAAGGCAAAGTCCGTTCGCATCGTGGCGGGGCGCCTTCTGTCCTTCTCGATGAGGATCGAGCGGAGCACGTTCTCCGCGGCCGCGTCGTCCCTCTTGTGGACGAGGATCACATGCTCGGGGCCGCGTTGCGCCTCGAGCGCGAGCGCGGCGCCGCAATACGAGCAGGCGAGCATCTCCTGGCCGGGTTCTCTCTCGTTCTCGCCGCCGCAGAGGCTGCATCGTACGAGCATGGAATTCCTTTCTTACGACTTCAACCCTCGATCTTCCTGCCGCAGTTCGCGCAGAACTTCGCGCCTGGTTTGATATCGGCCTTGCAGCCCGGGCACGTGGCCGCGGTCGCGACCGGAGCCCCGCAGGCGTTGCAGAAACGCGCGTCCGCCGGAACCTGCGCACGGCATTTCGGACACTCGAGCATCTCCTTCACGGCGACACCCTGGCCCTTCATGCTCTGCGCGATCATTCCGGCAGTCATGAATCCGAGCCCGGCGCCGACGCCGATGCCCATCCCGCCGGCCGCCGCCGAGCCGGCTCCGTCCCCGCCCGCCGTGGCCGCGTCTCCCATCGCCTTCGCCGCCTTGAACTTGAAAAACCTGTCGAGATCGCCGACCGCTTCGAGGCCGCTCCGCTCGTCGATCATCTTCTGCACCTCGGGAGGAGGCGTGATCGCGCTCAAGTAGAAATCGGCGAGCTCCATGCCGTATTTCTTGAAATCCCCGACGAGACGTTCCTTTATCTCGACGGCGAGCTCGTCGTAGTTGCGCGGCAGATCGAAGATCGTGTCGAGCCGCTCTCCGAAGAGGTCGTTGATGCGCGCGACGATGACGTCGCGCAGGTAGTCGCCGATCATCTCGCTCGTGTACGAGCCCTGGGTGCCGACGACCGCGTTGATGAAGAGCACGGGCTCGATGATCTTGAACGTGTAGACGCCGAACGCCCGCAGCCGCACGAGGCCGAGCTTCGAATCCTTGAAGGCGACCGGGTCCTTCGTTCCCCATTTCTGGTTGAGGAACGTCTTCCGGTTGACGAAGAAGACCTCCGCCCTGAACGGGCTCTTGAATCCCCACGGGAGCGAGAGCACCTTCGTGATGATAGGGAGGTTCTTCGACGTGAGCGTGTGGCGGCCGGGGTCGAACACGTCGAGCCCCTTGCCGTCCTTGAAGAAGACCGCGGTCTGGCTCTCGCGGACGACGAGCTGCGCGCCTGCTTTGATCTCGGCCGAACCCTCGGGCGGGATTCGATGAACGATCTCCTCCCCCGAAAGGTCGAACCACTCGAGAACTTCCATGAACTGCGACATGCGGGCCTCCCTTTGAACAGGTTCTATCTGGTGAAATTACAATTGGTTCCGTTTTTCCTGCCCTATTTTGGGCTCATATTGCAAAGGTAATGCCAACGCCGATAACTTCTTTTCAGGGAATGTCCTGGGGGGCTATACTGCGGCCGGGTGCGGTCCGCGGGCTGCGCGCGCTGCGGAGCGTTTCATTCGAAAGGAGTGAGCGGTGAGTCTCTTCGCCTCGTTCGGAATCGGCATTATTTTCGCGTTCATCTTCATGGTGCTCATCGGCGGCCTGTTCATGTGGATCGCGGCGAAGATCGCGAGAGTCGAAAGATCGAGCTTCGCCCGGGCGATGGTCGCGGCCGTGGCGACGGCCTTCGTCGAGATATTCATCTCGTTTCTCTTCAACCTTGTCCCCGTTCTCGGCAGCCTCTTCGGCTTCATCGTGGGGCTCTTGGCCGCCATCCTCGTGATCAAGACGGTGTTCGGGACGAGCTTCCGGAAGGCGTTCCTCGTTTGGATATTCAACATCGTCGCGGCCGGCATAGGACTCCTGCTCGCGGCGATGCTCATGGCGAGCTCGCTCCTCATGTCGCACGGCATTTGAGCGCGGGGGCGACGGGGCGCAAGCGAGGTCCGATATGTTCGTCAAGCGCATGTCGGGGAAGAATCGCGGCCGTTCGGTCAGGAAAGATCGCTGTAGCAGCGTTCGATCTCGCGCACGAGCATTGCCGGCGAGAGATTCCGTAGATAGAATTCCCGGGCATTGGCCCGGATGGCGGGGAGAGAGCCGCTTTCGAGAACCGATTCGATTCTTTGCGCGAGATCGTCGGCGTCTCCCGTCTTGAACAGGTAGCCGTTCCAGCCGTCCCGGATCAACTCGCCGTTCCCGCTGATATCGCTCGCAATGACCGGTTTCCCGAGGGCCAGGTATTCCACGAGAACCAGGGGCGTTCCTTCGGAGAGAGACGGAATCAGGAAGAGATCAGATACCGCCCAGATCTCTTCTATCGGTTCGTAATAATTCACGTATTTGACGTATTCCCTGGAGAGATCGGTCTCTCGCAGAATGAGCGGATCCTGCATTGCCCCGACGAGAAGCAGGTTGGCCTTCGGACCGTCCGCATTGACTCTTTCCAGGGCGTCGAGCGCGATCCGGTGCCCCTTTAGCCTGTCGATCCTTCCGATGACGGTGAGGATCGGTCGGTCGTTCGTAATATCGAGTTTTTTTCTGATCTCGTCTCTATCATAGGCGCCCAGGTTCTTCAGCGGAGCTTCGTTGATGATCGGATAGATCAGCTTGAATTTCTCCTGATGAATCCGCCCGGGAGGCACGAGGGATTTGTCCTTTTCAAGTATCGCCCGCGAGATGGCGATGTTGACCTTGGCTCTCCGGAAGACGAGTGAGTCGAAAAACAGATGCCGTTTCTTTTTCCATAATCCGAGCTCGTAGTTCGACGTGAAGAGCGGGATCCCGGTCAGCACGGAGAGAAAATAGGCGTAGCGGTAGAACCAGTAATTGTGCCCGTGAATGATATCGATGCCGTGCCGTTTGCAGTAATAGACGCCGAACGGCAGACTGTAGAAGAAGCGTTTGGGAGTGCACTTCACCTTCACGATTTTTATCGGCAGTTTGTGATAGTGCTCTCTGAGGGGGCCGTCATCGCTTCCGACGAACAGGTAGTGCTCGAATTTGTCGAAATCGGCGAGATTCAGGAAGGTGAGCAGGTAGGACTCGATGCCGCCCATGGAAAAAGAGTTCGTTATATGCAGTATCCTAATCTTGCGCGCCATCATCAAATTTCCCGAGAACGGCTCTATAGTCTTCTTCCCGTCCGATATCGTACCACTCTCCCTTGAACTTGTACACGCTGATGGGTTCCTTCACGGAAATGAGCCGCTTGATCAACGTCGGGAAATCGAAGTACTGATTCTTCGGAATGTGATCGACGGTTTTCCTGTTCATCGCGTAGATACCCATGCTGATATCGAACGCATACTTCGGCTTCTCGATATAATCCCGGACCGTGTCGCCGGCCAGGTCCAGCACGCCGAGGGTGAGCTGTATCTCCTTCTGGTAGGAGCAGATCGTCACCGGATTCCCCATCTTCCGGTGGTATTCGATCAGATCGTTGAAATCCAGGCTCGTCAGAATGTCTCCGTTCACGACGATGAATTCTTCGTTCAGGTTCTCAATGAGGGAGAGGCATCCCGCGGTGCCGAGCGGCTCCGTCTCGACGAAATATTCGATATTGAC
>DATCCP010000086.1:0-5708 GCA_036511215.1 Candidatus Krumholzibacteriaceae bacterium | reverse complement strand
CCAATCCAATCCGCGATACCAGAACCATAAGAACCAGAAGGATGCTCATTTTCACAGGAATCCCCTCTAACTTTCCCCTTCAGATAGTGTACCCGATTCCCATCGATTCTGCAATGCTTTCCACCTTGCACAGCTATAGGGCCGCCTGTCTCAACTCTCTTACGCTTAGGAAGTAGAGCGCGCCCCGGAGATTTTTATATGGATTTCCGGGGCGCGTTTGTGATACAGTCGTTTCTGACGGGGTTTGCACGGCGGCTTCATGCATGACCCCGCGGAGGAATATTTTCCCGGGGTGGTGGTGAAGGGAGGACGATGATGAGGAAGGTATTCCATTCTTGCCTTTTCCTCGCTCTTGTTTCCTGCACAGGCGTTGTTCATGTTCCCGATTGCCTCGCGCAGATCGCCATCAACGAGTTTGTGGCCGATCCGGCGCGGGACTGGGACGGCGACGGCGCCCTGAGCTCCCGAGATGACGAATGGATCGAGATCACGAATCTCGGGAGGTCTGCGATCGATCTGGCGGGGTACCGCCTCGCGGACGGCGACGGAAGACCGGTGTGGCGGTACGAGTTCGCGGGCACGCTCGCACCCGGCGCGGTCGCGGTCGCGTACGGAAGCGACTCGAGGGCGTGGGAGGAAGCGAACGGATTTCCCATGTACGGCTTGAGCCTCAATAACTCGGGGGACGCGATCAGGCTCTACCGTATCGCGGGCACCGATACGTCGCTCATGGACAGCTACACGTACGTCGAGGCTTCGGCCCGTAAGGACCGCGCGATCGGAAGAAGAATCGATTCTCCCGGGACGTGGGTGATCTTCGACGCCTGGAATCCATGCACTGCAACGTGCAGTCCCGCCGGTACGGGCTGCTATCCGACGCCCAGGTCGAAAAACACGTGCACCACGGCGGCGGAATCGCGGTCATGGGGTGCGATAAAATCGATGTACCGGTAACGGGGGGGACAGGGCCCCGCGGACGGCCCCGAACGTCCGTATAGACTCGAAGCCGCCGTGCACCCCCATTATCCGCTTTGCGGATTCTGGTTCTCTGTGGTACTCTTCGAAGAGGGTCACCTGCCATGAAGGATGAAAAGCACTCCAATAAGCTCAATAACTGCTGGGAGTTTCTTTCCTGCGACAAGAAAGACTGCCCTGCCTACGGTCAGGAGAACGCCCCCTGCTGGGAGATCACGGGGCACCGCTGCAAGGACCGGATCTTTCCGAGGCTCGAGGAGAAGCTCATCCAGTGCTGTTTCAAATGCCCGTTCTTCAAGCAGCTCAAGGAGCGGGTCAAGGGACGGCGGTGGGTGGACATCACGCTTCTCGAGACCCTCGAGGACGCCCTCGTCCGGTCCTCGATGTACTCGAAGAAGGTGGAGGATCTCTACATGGAGGTCATCCGCCGCAGCAAGCTCATGAATCTCCTCGGAGAGGTGAGCAAGATAATCTCTCACCTCGACAAGGAAGAGGACATCATCCTCGCCATTCTCACGGTCATCACGGCCAAGCAGGGGCTCGGTTTCAACCGCTCGTTCGTCTTCCTGCGGGGGCAGGAGTTCGACGTTCTCCGCGGCAAGTACGCGCTTGGGCCCTCGTCGGCGGAGGAAGCGGACAGCATCTGGAGGATTCTCGAGAAGGACGACTCCCTTTCGCTCGACAAGCTCGTGAGCAAGGGGCAGAAGCTGCACTACCTGCGGAGCAGCCCGCTGACCAAGATCACGAGCCAGCTCGCGATCTCCATCAACGATCTCGACGGCGTGATCGTGCGAGGCATGCATGAGGTCCGGTTCGTGAAGAAGGAAGATCTGACCTCCGAGGCGGACATGAGAGTTTCAACGGCGCTCGGCCTCGAGGATTTCTGCATATGCCCCATCGCGACCATCGAGGACAGCCTTGGGTTTCTCATCGTGGACAATATTTTCACCGGAAAGGCGATCACGGCCGAGGACGCGCATCTCCTCGAGATGATCGTGAGCCACGCGACGACGTCCTTGAGGGCCGCGCAGCTCAAGGAATCGCTCAAGAAAAACGTCGAGAGTCTGAAGGCCACGTACCGGAAGCTCAAGGCGTACGAGGAGCGGATGATGAAGGCGGAGCGGCTCGCGATTTCCGGAGAGCTCACCTCGTCGGTGATCCACGAGATCAAGAATCCCCTCGTCGCGATCGGCGGCTTCGCGCGGAACCTCCTCCAGTCGAAAGGGATCGCGGGATCCGACAGGGACAAGCTCGAGATCATCATGAACGAGGCGCTGCGGCTCGAACGGTACCTCGAGAGCCTCCAGTCGAAGGTGAGCGAGATCAAGCTCGAGGAGGGGGATATCAACCAGGTCATCGAGGACAACTGCCAGCTTCTCCAGAAGGATTTCGAGGAGCGCAACATCACGATTCTCAAAAGCCTCGCGCCTGACCTCCCGCACAGCCATTTCGACGTCGTAAAGATTCACGAGGTGTTCCTCAACCTCATCCAGAATGCGATCGAAGCAATTCGCGACAGCGGGATCGTTCGTCTCAGCACATGGCTGGACTCCGACAATATCTGCGTTCAGATTTCCGACAACGGCAAGGGAATCCCGAACGATCAAATATACAAGATCTTCACTCCCTTCTTCACGACGAAGGAGGAAGGCTCCGGTCTGGGTCTCGCCTTCGCGCAGCGGATCGTGAAAGACCACGGCGGCAACATCTCCGTCACGAGCTCGGAGGGGAGAGGGGCGACCTTCCTCGTCACGCTGCCGTTCGCCAAGGAACCGAAGGAAGTCGAGACTTCCGAAACCTGTTCCTGAGACATTCTCCGACATGACGGCCATGAATCCTCCTCGGGGCCGGCGCGCGAGCTTCGGCGATTGACAATTCGAGAGAATTGATATAATCTACAAGCTCTTACGGTCTTCGGGAGAGGTTGCCGCGCGGCTCCCGCCGCGACGATGGAGCGTATCGATGAGCGATATGGAGCGGGGAACGATTCAGCTTTATACGGGCGATGGCAAGGGCAAGACGACCGCCGCCCTCGGCGCGGCGCTTCGCGCGGCAGGGCACGGCAAGCGCGTCGTCATGATACAGTTCATGAAGGGGAGACTCTACGGGGAGCTCAAGGCGACCAAGAGTCTCGAGGGATTTACGATCGAACAGTACGGGAGAGACGAGTTCGTCGATCCGAAGAACCCGGCGCCGGTCGACAGGGATCTCGCCGCACAGGGGTGGCGGCGCGCCGAGGAGCTCGTGCGCGAGGGCGGCGCAGACATGTTGATCCTCGACGAGATCAACGTCGCCGTCGCCTTCGGTCTCATCGAGCTCCAGAGAGTTCTTTCGTTCATGCGGGAGAAACCCGGGCGCCTCGAACTCATATTGACGGGGCGCTATGCCCCCGCGGAGATGATCGAGCTCGCCGATACGGTCACCGAGATGCGGGAGATACGCCACCATTACAAGGGCGGCGTCCCGGCACGAAAGGGCATCGAGTACTGAACGCCGATGAGAAACGAGGCTGATATCGCCGGACTGCTCGAGGGCTTCGCCACCGGCTCGGTGGCCGCCGCGGCGCGGCTCATCACGATCATCGAGGACGGAGGCGCGGCCGCCGAGCGGGTCTCGGACTCGATCTTTCCGCGGACACGGGGCGCCTACCGGGTCGGCTTCACGGGGCCGCCGGGCGCGGGGAAAAGCAGCCTTGTCTACCGTCTCGCGCGCCTCTTCCGCGCGCGGGGGACCACGCTCGGGATCATCGCGGTCGATCCGACGAGCCCGTTCAGCGGCGGGGCGCTCCTCGGCGACCGGATCCGCATGCAGCGGCTCGCCGACGATCCGGGGGTGTTCGTCCGGAGCCTCGCGAGCAGGGGGAGCCTCGGCGGCATCTCGAACTGCACCGACGAGGTCGCCGACCTCCTCGACGCATTCGGAAAGGACCTTGTTCTCATCGAGACGGTCGGCGTCGGACAGTCGGAGCTCGAGATAGCGGAGAAAACGCATACGGTCGTCGTCATTCTCGTGCCGGAATCGGGGGACGGCGTTCAGGCGATGAAGGCGGGGCTCATGGAAATCGGCGACGTTTTCGTCATGAACAAGGCCGATCACCCGGACGCGATTCGCGCGGCGCGTGAGATCGAGGATACGCTCCGCATCAAGGACACGCCTGAGAATTCATGGATGCCCCCCGTCGTTCTCGCCTCGGCGCTCGACGGGACGGGGATCGACGAGATCGCGGCGCGGATCGAGGAGCACCGGTGTTATCTCGAATCGCGCGGGCTCCTCGAGGCGAAGCGGAGGCGCAACCTCTACTCGCGGGTGCGCGACTCGTTCATGGAGCGGATGGAGCGGCGGATCTGGAACGATGCGAGCATGCGCTCGCTCATCGAAGGAAAAATGGAGGACGTCTATTCGGGGCGGTTGTCCCCGTCGGGGCTCGTCCGCGATCTCGAAAGGCTTTTCGCGGACAATATGCGGCTCGAGCCGCGAGATCTCGCGGAGAGGGGTGAATAGGTTCACATGAAGAAGGATGCGCGATCGGAATTCGAGAAAGGGAAACGGCGCTGGGAGCTCTCGTTCGAGAGTGAGCCCGTTCAGGATATCGATTTCACGACGGTCTCCGCCGAGGCCGTCAACCCCCTCTACGGACCGGACGATACCGCGGATCTCGACTACAGCCTGGATCTCGGCTTTCCGGGGGAATACCCGTTCACGCGGGGCGTCTATCCGACGATGTACCGGGGTCGCTACTGGACGATGCGCCAGTTCTCGGGCTTCGGCACGGCGCGCGATACGAACGGGCGCTACCACTATCTCCTCGACCACGGACAGACGGGTCTCTCAGTCGCCTTCGACATGCCGACGATCATGGGGTACGACTCCGACCACCCGCGCGCCGAAGGGGAGGTGGGGCGCTGCGGCGTCGCGATCGATTCGCTCCGTGACATGGAGGTTCTTTTCGACGGCATCGATCTCGCGAAGATCACGACCTCGATGACGATCAACGCCCCGGCCTCCATCCTGCTTGCCTTCTACCTCTGCACGGGGGAGAAGAGAGGCGTGCGGTTCGATCGGATGGGGGGAACGATCCAGAACGACATTCTCAAGGAGTACATCGCGCAGAAATCGTGGATCTTTCCGCCGGAACCCTCGATGCGGATCATCACCGATATCATGGCATTCTGCTCGAGCCGGGTCCCGCGGTGGAACACGATCAGCATCAGCGGCTACCATATCCGCGAGGCGGGATCGACCGCCGTGCAGGAGCTCGCGTTCACCCTCGCCGACGGCTTCGCCTACGTCGAGGCCGGTATCCGCGCCGGGATCGACGTCGACGATTTCGCGCCGCGGCTCTCCTTCTTCTTCAACGCCCACCTCGATTTCTTCGAGGAGATCGCGAAGTACCGCGCCGCCCGGCGCATCTGGGCGAAGCGGATGCGCGACACGTACGGCGCGAAGGATCCGCGTTCCTGGCTGTGCCGGTTCCACACGCAGACGGCCGGATGCTCGCTCACCGCGCAGCAGCCCGAAAACAACATCGTCCGGACCGCCTTCCAGGCGCTTTCGGCCGTTCTCGGAGGCACGCAGTCGCTGCACACGAACTCGATGGACGAGACGCTCGCGCTTCCGTCCGAGAAAGCGGTCCGCATTGCGCTGAGAACGCAGCAGCTCATCGCGCACGAGACGGGCGTCGTCAACACGATCGATCCGCTCGCGGGGAGCTACTTCATCGAGGCGAAGACGCG
>DATCCP010000085.1:0-4252 GCA_036511215.1 Candidatus Krumholzibacteriaceae bacterium | reverse complement strand
CTCGTGTTCGTCGAATCCACCGCGGGCGACGTCGCGACATCGAGCGGCGTGTTCCCGAAGCAGTTGTTGAACCGGAAAGTCACATTGTTCATGCTCGCCGCCTGAAATCCGTTCTTGCCCCCGTACGTGACAAGGTTGTTCCTGACGTTCAGCGAAGGCATCGAGCCGATGTAGATGTTTCCGCCCCCGTATCCTGAACGGTTGCGGTCGAAGGTGTTGTTCGTCACACCTCCCCAGCAGCTGTCGGCGTAGACGCCTCCCCCGATGATCGTCGCATGGTTCTGGGCGAGGACGCTGTTCGTCAGGACGACGTTTCCAGACTTCTGGTAGATGCCACCGCCCATCCCGGGACTCGTGTTCTGCCGGACCAGCGAATGGGAGATCGTGAGCGCGGAACGATCGGCGCATATTCCACCGCCAATGTCGCCCCCGTCGTTCAGGGCGATCGTATCGCGCTCGAAAGAGGCGGGGCTCAGGTACAGGTAGACCCCGGCGCCCTTCTTGTAACCATCGTTGTTCTCGATCCTGTTTCCCTGGAACGAGGCCGACGCATGGAGCGCATAGACCCCGCCACCGTTCTTCGTTCCGTTGTACTCCGCATTCGGATAGCAGCCGGTGATGCGGTTGTTCCTGATCGTCGCGGACGCCTGGTAGAGATAGATCCCACCGCCGCTCTGCGCGGTGCCCGCCGTGATCGTGTTTCCTTCGATGAGGGGGGTGCCCCCGTAGCAGGCGATCGCGCCCCCACCGCTGAAGTCGAGCACCGTCGAGACGCCGCATGAGTCGATGATGTTGCCCTTGATGATCGGCGACGACTGGTAGCTCAGGACCCCGCCGCCGTACACGCCGTTCGCCGGCATCGGCGTGAAGGTCCCCGAGCCCTTCTTCAGCGTACATCCTTCGACGCCGCACGTGCCCGACGGGACGTTCATGAAGGAAACGATGCTTCCCGCCGACTGCAGCTTCGTGACGTACGTTCTTGGATCGCGCGCCGTGAACGTGCCGTTATATCCGCCGAGAATGTACACGGGGCTCGCGACCGCCACGGCTTCATGATACGTGTCGCCAGCGACGGCGATCGTGTCCCCCGGCACACCCGCGTTGACCGCCGCCTGAATCGTCGTCGCCGCCCACGACTTCAGGCTGTACGGGAATATGTTGCCGCCGGTCTTCGAAACGTACCGGTACGGTTTCCCCTTGATCGTGAAGTCCGTGTCGCTCATGTCGTAGCCGCCGACCCGGTTGTTGTAGTAGGCGAGAACCTTGATCCGCGCCGTGTTCACCGGGAGCTCCGGGACCGTCCAGTTGTATGAGCTCACGCCGGCGGCCAGCCCATGTGCGATCGTGTAGGTATAGTTGACGCCGCTGTCGAGGCTCAAAAGAATGCTGAGGGAGTCGGGCGTCTGCCGCTGCACATACCAGGTGATCGTCTGATGCGAGCCGACGTTCCAGATCTCTCCCCCGACCGGCGAGGTGAGGTGGACGAGAACCGTGCTCGGGAGGTATGTGATCTGGTACGCGCTCGCGCCGATGTTGCACGAGCCGTACTTGATGTAGCCGAAGCCTCCCTGGCCCCAGCCCGGTCCCCAGCTGTTCTTCACGATCCAGGCGCCCTGGCCGCTGCACTGGTTGTCGTCCCATCCGATGATGATCATCGCATGATTCTGGCTCGCCGTAGTCTGACTCTGGTAGCAGCCGCTCGTGTAGTTGTAAAAATCGTCGATGACCGTGAACCCGGTGGCGACGGGCCCGGTCGCGAGCGCCATCTTGATCGCGTTCACGTTGTTCGAGACGGCGCTGTACGAAGCGATCTTCGATATGATGGGGCATGAGCCCTGCTTGCACGTGGGGTTATCCTTGGCTTCGTACGGATAGCACGCTTCGCTGACGCAGCCGGGGTTTATGAACAGCTCGTACGCCGCGAACAGCCAGCCGCCGGCGCAGCCCGCTCCATATCCGTTGCAGTCGACAACCTGCTGCTCGGAGAGATCTTCCTGCCGCAGGTCGTAGATGAGGGTGTGCGCTTCGAGCTGGGCTACCGCCGCGAACGCCCAGCACGAGCCGCATGACCGTTGGTTCGTCACGGGAGTGACGCCATTGTGCTGCCGCCAGTCGAACGCTGTTTCGAAGGTGGCGCCCGTCGGGGCGGTCAACGGGGACTGATTCTTTCCCCATCCCTCGGGCAGGGGCAGGAGCCCGAGGAGCTTTTTCTTCTCCTCGGCCGAAAGCCCGGAGACGGAGGTTTTCCCCGCCGTCCATTGATACCCGAGCTCCGCGTTCCTCTTGTTGATCTCGGCGATACGCTGATCCTCGCTCTTGTCGGCGAAGACGGGCGCCGCCGCGAGGAACATGATCGATACGATTGCCAACGCCAAGGCGAGTTTGGGGAAAAGGTGGGATTTCATGTGGCAGATTCTCCTTTGCGGGTCAAGGTGCTGCTGCGACTCTCCATTAAAAGGCTATATATAAAATAGGACTTCTGCAAGTGTGAAGCCAATGTAATTATAGCAGAAAATTCTCTTTCTTCCAACAGGTTGCAACTTCAAACGATACTGATTACAATGAGTAGCGCGATATAACCCGTTGAAATGCGGAGAGGAGAAATCGATGCGAAAAGTGATTCGAAGGATCGGAAAGCTGCAGCTCGCGTTGTTCGCTGTGCTTTTTGCCGCGGCGCACTATCCGGGGCCCGCGGCGAGCGCGCCGAACCGGCCGGCCCGGCCGGAGCGGAGCGCCTATGCCTCGCAGGAGGCACGCGTCGCCCGGGTGACGGGCGAGGTCTTCTCCGGGAGCGAGACGAGGGAGAATATGCGCACGCTCTGCGATTCGATCGGCGGGAGGCTTTCGGGGAGCGCCGGGGCGCGCGCGGCGTTGGATTTCGCGGAGGGCCTTTTCCGGAAATACGGCCTGAGCAACGTGCATCGGGAGACGTTCGATTTTCAGGGCTGGTTCAGGGGGCCCTTCACGTGCGAGGTCACCGCTCCTCGGCGTTTCGCGATGCACGCGCTCGCTCTCGGGAACACGCCCTCGACCCCTCCCGGCGGCATCGAGGCGGAGGTCGTCGACGCCCTGCACGGAAACGCGATCGAGCTCGACAGGCTCGGGAGCGCGCTCAAGGGGAAATACGCGCTCGTCCTCGACGAGGTCATGCCGGGGGGACGGTGGATGCATCGCTCGGAGGTGATGCTCGAGGTGGCGAAGCGGGGCGCGGCGGGGCTCCTCTACCAGACGAGCGAGCCGGGGCAGCTTCCGATGACGGGTACGTGCTGGATGAACGGCATGAGCCCCATTCCCGGCGCGGGCGTCTCGAAGGAGGACGGCGAGTGGATCAGGCGCTCCCTCGGGCGCGGCGAGAAGGTCACCGTTCGCATTGAAATGAAGAACGAAACGCCCACCGCCTCGTCCGCGAATCTCGTCGGGGAGCTCGTTGGTAAAGGCCCCGACTTCGTCGTCGTCGGCGCGCACATCGACTCGTGGGACGTCGCGCAGGGGGCCGTCGATAACGGCACCGGGGCGATCGCCGTGATCGAGGCCGCGCGGGCGCTCGTTAAGTCCGGGGTGAAGCCCCGGGCCGCAATCCGGTTCGTGCTCTTCACGGGGGAGGAGTCGGGTCTCTGTGGATCGAACGCGTACGCGGCGGCTCACGAGGCGGAGCTCTCAAAGTGCCGGGGGATGATCAACTGCGACATGGTCGGGACGCCGGTCGGGATTCGCGTGATGGGGCACGAGGAGACGCGGGCCTTCTTCGAAGAGCTCGTCAAGTCGCTCTCGGGGTTCGAGCTCACGGCGCCTCTTTCGTTCCGCGCCGGGATCTACGGCGACCATCAGGCGTTTCTCATCCGGGGAGTGCCCGTCGTGATTCCCGTGTCGCATCTCGAAGACGAGAGCGCCCGTTACTACCATACCGCGGCCGACACGTACGACAAGGTCGACCTGAAGTCTCTCTCCCCCTGCGCCGCGTTCGTCGGCGCAATCGCCCTCGAGCTCGCGTGGCCCGAGAAGCGGCCGATCGAAAGTCTCGACGAGGCCGGAGTGAAGAAGCTCATCCATGACAACGATCTCGAAGCGGTCCTCGGCATCTGGGGGGACTACCCGCGGCATCATTAAGAAATGGGCCGGGAGACCCACGCTCCCGGCCCCGCAGCAGCGCCTCGCAGGCGCTCAGGGGAATTGCAACCGCTTCCCCTTGCGGACAATTCTGTGAATCCCCCCCGGGATCCCCGCCTACCGCAGCATGACCATCTTCCTGGTC
>DATCCP010000084.1:0-3794 GCA_036511215.1 Candidatus Krumholzibacteriaceae bacterium | reverse complement strand
TCCGTCCGACGACGGAGAGACTCGCATCGGGAACCTCGCTCTTCACAAAGGGATAGATATTCCGGACGAAATACTGAACCGCGTCGATATTGGGCATCCAGTCCATCGATCCGAGGAAGAGAATCGAGCCCGCCGTCTCGGCGGCGCCCCACGGAGCATAGAATTCCGTATCAACCCCCGTCCGGATCGATCCCACGCGTGAAGCCCCGTAGACACGCCTGAAATACTCGCAGTCCTTCTCGGAGACGGCGATCGTGAACGCGTACGTCCCGATCACCTCCCGTTCGAACCGTTCGACGCGGTCGCGCTCCCGCATGAATACCACCCGCTTGAAGGGATTGCGCTCATTCTCGACGTGGCGCCGCCAGATCATCGCTTCCACGTTATGCGAGAAATGGACGACGGGGATGGGGAGAGACTTCGGGATATTGAGGCACATCGTGAGAAAATCGGCGACGAGGAGGTCATACGCGTTCTCGGCGACGAGGCGCGCGACGAGCTCGCGCATCCGCGGGCTTTCATACGACGAAACGGTAAACGGGCGGCGATCGAAAAGAGCGCGGAGCACTCTCGCGTAATACCCGGGGGAATTCTTTCCGGGAATCGGGGGTGGCGCGACGGTGAACAGGCGGTGACAATACTCGCGGGCGTCACGTATCGCATCGGCGTCTCTATTCTCGTCGGCGAACGCCGCGAAATGAATCTCATGCTTCTCCCGAACTTTCCGGAGCATCTGGTACGTCCGGATCTTGCCTCCCGAATCGAGAGGATGGAGAAGGTTGTTCTTGAGCCAGAGAATCTTCACGATCGCCTCACCGCTTGATGAACGTATCGCGCCAGAGCTCGAGATTCAGAAGGATCCACAATTGCTTGTGGTGATCCCTCTTTCCCTCCACGTGCTCCGAGACGAGCCGCTCGATACTCTCCCGCTTGAGATACTCCGCGCAGAACGAGTCGCTCCGCGTAAGGTGCGATACGAGAAAGTCCTTGAGGTCCGCGCGCAACCACTCCCCGACCGGAACCGTGAAACCGACCTTCTGCCGGTACAGGATATCCCGGTCGAGGTATTTCTCGGCGATCTTCTTGATGATGTACTTGCCTGTGGCCCCGTGCACCTTGAAGCGCGTGGGCACGAGGAAGCTCAGCTCGACGAGACGATGATCGAGGAAAGGAACGCGCGCTTCGAGCCCGCTCGCCATCGACAGGCGGTCGGCCCGGAGCAGGAGATTGTCGGGAAGCCATACCTTGATATCGAGATATTGCATCTCCTCGACGTTCGTCCTGAACCTCTTGTCGTCGATGATCTCGGCGAAGGCGTCACCCGCGGCGAGGAGCTCGCGCCGGTCATCCCGCAGGTAGGAATCGAGCTCCTCCTCCCTGAAGAAACTGAACCACCGGTAGTATCGCCGGAAACGGTCCTTCACGAGGAGCAGATCGAGGGCTGTGCCGAGCCGCTGCGGAAGACACGCGTCGGTCAGCCTGTTTCGCACGAGGCTCCGCACGGCCGGGTTCGCGAGCGGCGCCAGGCACCGCGCAATGTTTTCGTAATGATACTTCGCGTAGCCGCCGAAAACTTCGTCCCCTCCCTCTCCCGTGAGGACCACGGTCACCTTCTCGGCGGCGGCCTTGCAGAGAAGATGGATCGGGATGTCGGAGGCTTCCGAGATCGGCGTCTCCCTGAACCACACGACGTTCTCGATGTTCTCAATGACGTCTTTCGCGGTGAACATGATCTCGACGTGGTCCGAATCGATCAGCGTGCTCACCCGGCGCGCATAGGGGAGCTCGCTGAACTCCCGCTCCTTGAACCCGATCGAGAAGGTCTTGATTCCGCTCCCGACCATCTTGTGCATGAGCACGGCAATGAGGCTGGAATCGACTCCCCCGCTCAAGAAAAGACCGAGGGGGACCTCGCTCATGAGCCGCTTCTTGACCGCATCGTAGAGAAGATCCTCGACGCGGCGTTCCGCATCCTTGTACGAGAGCTGCTGCGTGTCCACGTTCGATTCGATATCCCAGAAGGGAACCGGAGTCCCGGGCGCACCGTTCACGAACATGAAATGCCCCGGTTTGAGCGACTTGATTCCGCTGATCAGGGTGTCCGGCGGGATCGAATGGTGGAGCGTCAGAAATTGGTACACGACGCGGTCGTCGACGTCGAGAGGGATCAGCCCCGATTTTATGATCGCCTTCATTTCCGAGGCGAAGATGAGCCGCTGCCCGTCGCAAAAGTAATAGAGGGGCTTGATGCCGATGCGATCCCGCGCGAGGAAGAGTTCGCCCGTCCCGGTATCGTAGATTGCAATGGCAAACATCCCGATGAGCTTGCTCAAGAACCGCTCTCGCTCATCCTCGAAGAGATGGACGAGAACCTCGGTGTCGGAGCGAGTCTTGAAACGGTGCCCTCGTGCGATAAGGGAAGGACGAAGTTCTTCGTGGTTATAGATCTCGCCGTTGAAGATGACGAGGTACCTGCCGTCCTCCGTGTAGATGGGCTGCCACCCGCCCTCGAGATCGATGATGCTGAGCCGGGTGTGGCCGAGGAAGACGTTATCCCGGTGGTAGTACCCCGATCCGTCCGGTCCACGATGATCGAGGACACCGAGCATACGCCTGCACTCGTCCAGGCCGACCGGGCGTTTGTCGAAATTGATGATGCCGAATAGTCCGCACATACGTATTCTCTTGAAAGCTCAATAGCAAATAATTTATTGTTTTTCAAGCCCTTTTCAATTATAATCAATAATGATTCAAAAGTGCATGCCGGTTCTTGCTGTTTGGAGGACACCCCATGAAGAAGACAACGGTGCTGTTCCTCGGGATGTGTTTTGCGCTCGCCCCATTCCCGAAGATGCTCCACGCGATTAATTTCACGACACCGATCATTGTAGACCACCAATGCGCCGACCTTTCGCAAATCCCGGCCACCTGGATTCAAAGTGTCCAGGATCATATCAAGCTGCAGTACGGGCACCAGTCGCATGGCTGGCAATTGACGAACGGGGCCAACATCATCCAGTTTGGTAGTCAGGTGTACGCCGACTCGGCCGGATACAAAACCCTTCCCGTCGTGACCGACAATCTGTGCCTTTGGGACGCATGGGACATGCTGCCGGAAAATTACTGGAGTACGGCGGCCGGGATGAATAGCACGCGAAGCATCCTTCGCAACAACCCGTCGATCAACGTGTCGATGTTCTGTTGGTGCAACCAGATGGACGGCTTGGCGGCATCATATGTCCAGGCATACTTCGATTCGATGTCCCGGCTGGAGACGGAATTTCCGAACGTCACATTCGTCTACATGACGGGGAACGCCAATTCGATCGGCTGGGAGGGGTACAATCGTCAACTCAGGAATCAGCAGATCCGGCAATACTGCGCGGCGCACAACAAGGTCCTGTACGACTTCGCCGACATCGACAGCTGGTGGTTCAACCCCACGACGCATGCGTGGGAGCAGGCCACCTACGTCTACTCGGGAACCACGGTGCCCGTGCAGCACCCGCAGTATGTGAGCCCTCAATGCGATATATGCGGTCATGCGAACCGCGCGAGCTGCATCCGGAAGGGGAATGCGCTCTGGTGGCTGCTCGTCGAGATCGCCGGCTCGCGTCAGATCCTCACGGGCGTGGATCAAACCCCGATCGCCGGTCCCTCTATCGCCCTGCAGCAGAACTTCCCCAACCCGTTCGACGGGGGCACCTCGATCGGCTTTACCCTGCAGAGCGGGGGCCGCGCTGAATTGCAGATATTCAGCATTACGGGGCAGCTCGTGGCGACTATTTGCAATG
>DATCCP010000083.1:0-6093 GCA_036511215.1 Candidatus Krumholzibacteriaceae bacterium | reverse complement strand
GACTCTGAGCTCGCCGGTCCTGAACGAGAAGGGCGAGGGCGTCGCGTCCCCCTGCTGCTGTCCGCAGCGGGAATAGTCGATAGTGTCCCTGTCGAGCCTCGCCGGCGTTCCCGTCTTCAGCCTGCCGCGCTCCACGCCGAGCGACGCTATCTGCTCCGCGAGCGCGCACGAGGGCGGCTGCCCTTCGCGGCCGCCCGGGAAGCTGTCCTCCCCGATATGGATGAGCCCGTTCGGGAACGTCCCGAGGGCGAGAATGACCTTTCTGGCAGGATAGCGTTCCGCCCCCGCCACCTCGACGGCCTCGACTTCGCCGTGCATCGTCAGAACGGCCGTCGCTTCGGCCTCGACAAGAGTGAGGCATCTCTGGCTTTCGAGCGCGCGGAGCATCCTTCGATGGTACGCTTTCTTGTCCGCCTGCGCCCGGGGGGACCATACCGCCGGCCCCTTCGCCCGATTCAGCATCCTGAACTGTATCCCCGTTTCATCGATGGCGAGCCCCATCTCGCCGCCGAGGGCGTCGACCTCCCGCACGAGCTGCCCCTTGGCGAGCCCGCCGATCGCCGGGTTGCACGGCATCCTGGCGACATCGTCCCGGCTCATCGTTATGAGGAGGGTGCCGAACCCCATCCTCGCCGAGGCGAGGGCGGCCTCAATCCCGGCGTGCCCCGCGCCGATCACGACGATATCAAAGCTGTTTGTCCCCCGCATAGTCATAACGTTTCTCGGTTGCGCCGCAACAAGCTACCGCAAAATCAATTACATCGCAACGCTCTTCTTGCGTTCACTTGCCTATGCAAAACTTATTGAAAATGGTTCCGAGTAGGTCGTCGGAGACCGATCGCCCCGTAATTTTCCCCAGTGCTTCTGCCGCGCATCTGATCTCGACGCTCAAAAGCTCCGCGGGTCCGCCGTCCTCGAGGAGCCCCGCGAGGCGATCGAGCGCCTCGTCCGCCTCGCGAAGGGCCGCCGCAGCCCGCGCATTGACCGCGACCCGCTCGCGTCCGAGCTCGCCGGCGTCGCCTTTAGCAGCCTTGTCATAGATCCATTCGCGGATATCTTCGAGCCCGTCTCCCGAGAGCGCCGAGACCGCGACCACGCTTTCCGCGCCGAGGAGCGTGCGCGCCCGGGCCGGAGGGGATTTCAGCCCGAGATCCTTCTTGTTGAGCACACAGAGGAGGCGAGCCGGATCGATACGCGACACGTCGTCCGCGATGTCGACCGGAATCTCGGCGGCGCCGTCGAGGACGAACAGGACGAGATCCGCATTGAGCGCGGCGTTGCGGCCGATTTCGATCCCCTTCGCCTCGATGTCGCAGCGCGTCTCGGCTATGCCGGCCGTATCCTCGAGATGGCAGGGAAAGCCGCCGATATGAATCCTCTCGCGGAGAATGTCCCTCGTCGTCCCGGGAACGGGGGAGACGATCGCGCGCTCCTCGCCGAGGAGCGCGTTGTAGAGACTGCTCTTCCCGACGTTCCGCCGCCCGACGATCGTCACGCGGATGCCGCGCCGCAGCTTGCCTCCAGCGACCTCCGACTCGAGGAGCCGAGCGATCGCGCCGCGAATCGACCGCACGGCCTCGGTCGTGCGTGCGGGAGAAAAGACGCCCACATCCTCCTCGGAGAAATCGATCGACACCTCGATGAGTGCGAGCTCCTCGAGAAGCCTCTCTTCGAGCTCGCGCACCCTGCGCGAGAGCGTTCCCTCGAGCTGTTCGAAGGCGACCCGCCGCTGGAGCTTCGTTTCCGCCGCGATGAGGTCCGCAACGGCCTCCGCCTGCGCGAGGTCCATTTTTCCGTTGAGGAACGCTCGTTTCGTGAATTCTCCCGGAGCCGCCGGGCGGGCGCCCAGCGTTATGATTTCCTCGAGGAGATCGCCGACGACCTGCATGCTCCCGTGACACGAGATCTCGACCATGTCCTCGCCCGTGTAGCTCGCGGGGGCGCGCATCACGGCGACGAGGGCCTCGTCGACCGGTTCGCCGTGAGCGTCCCTGAGAACGGCGAGGGAGAGCCGGTGGGAAGCGGTGCTCCCCAAGCCCGGCGCGAGCGCGCCGAGTAGACGTACGGCCGCGGGGCCCGAGATGCGGAGAACAGCAATCCCCGATTCGCCCGGCGGGGTGCTGAGCGCGACAATGGTATCACCATCCATGGCCGTTCAGCGGTTCCCCGGGCGCCTGCCTTCCTCCTGTTTCGCGGGGGAGATGCAGACCTTGCGAAGCTCGCCGTTTCCGACGGTGTACGTCGTGATGCCGTCGAGACCCGCGAGCGCCATGTGAACGACGCGGCGCTCGGCGGCGTACATCGGCTCAAGCGTCATCTCGCGATTTGTGTTCTTGACCTTTTCGGCGGCCTTGAGGGCCTTCTGCTTCAGTATCTCGTGGCGGTTCCTGAGGTAGCCCCCGACGTCGAGCGTGAGGCGCTGGTAGCCCCCCATCTTCTTGGACACGACGCGCCCCACGAGGTGCTGCAGGGAGGTGAGGGTGTCCCCCTTGCGCCCGATGAGGAGGCCGTCCACGCCGGCGGTCTCTATGTTGATGTACGTCGTGCCGTCCTGCTCCTCGGTGAACAGGCGGTAGTTCACGTCGAGACATTCCATGATCGCGCGGGCGACCTCGTCCACGATCTCCTCGACGCCGCTCCCCGCCTTCTTGCGCGAGATGCGGATCCGCGCGTTGCGCGAGCCGAATATGCTGAGCACGCCCTTCTGCCCGGCGTCCAGTATCTTGATCTCCACCTCGTCGATGCGCGCGTGCAGTTTTTCGAGCCCCTTCTCGAGCGCCTTCTCGACGGTCTTTCCCGTCGCCTCGACGCTGTCCTGGCGGGTCTCTTCCCGTTCCCCGCCCTTGTCTTTTTCCTGTTCAAGCCTTGCCATGCAATTTCCTGCCTTTCATTGAGCGGCGGTGAGCCGCGCTGCATCCTCGGTCTCGAGCTCTCTCTGAACGAAGTACTGCTGGACGATCGAAAGCACGTTGTTGACCAGCCAGTAGAGCACGAGTCCCGAGGGCATGCCGTAGAAGAATATCGTGAAGATGACCGGCATGAGGTAGTTCATCATCTTCGTCTGCGCCGCCGGAACGCTGTCCCCCGTCGGGGAGCCGCCCAGCTTCGACTGGTAGATCATCGCTCCGCCCATGAGAATGGGGAGGAGGTGGAATTCGTTGCCGATGAACGGCAACGAGGCGTGCCACCCGAAGAGCGTGTCCGGCATCGATAGATCGTTGATCCAGCCCACGAACGGGGCGCCCCGGAGCTCGATCGTATTGCTCAGAACGCTGTACAGGGCGATGAACACGGGCATCTGGAGCAGGAGCGGCAGGCACCCGCCGAGCGGACTCACCCCGGCCTCCTTGTAGAGCTTCATGACCTCCTTGTTTTGCCGGTCCCGGTCCCCCTTGTACTTTTCCTGGATCTCCTTGAGCTTCGGCTGAATGCGCTGCATGTCCTTCATTGCCCTGAAGCTCTTGTGCGTGAGGCGGTAGAAGATGAGCTTCGTTAGAGTCGAGAGAATGATGATGACGACGCCGTAGTTCGGTATGACGCGCCCCATCCAGATCATGAGCTTCAGGATGCCGAGGCTCAGGAACCGCAGCCACCGACCGAGATCGATCGTCCTCTCGAGCCCCACATGAAACGCCTTGAGCGATTTCATGTCGAGCGGTCCGATATACCACGTGAACGAATCCTCGACGCGCCGCGGATCGCCCCGGAACGGATAGGCGATCGAGTATCCGACGAGGCCCGTGCCTCGATCGCCGAGCAGTGCGAGCGTGCCGGAGCCCCGGCTCTCCTTCGTCGCGATGAGCGCGCTCAGGAAGTACTTCGTCCGCGCTCCGGCCCAGACGACCGTTCCGTCGTACGCGCGCCTCGTCTCTTTCGAGAACTTGGCCAGCGGCACCTGGTAGAACTCCTCGCCGATCATGCCGAGCGCCGCGAACTTCATGTGCTCCAGGCGCAGGTTGCTCTCGGTCGCGGCCATGCCGCATTCCCAGCCGATGGAATAGGCGGTGCTGCGCGCCATCTCCCCCTCGCGCCCGAACGCGACCCCGACGCCCACCGCGTATCCCGTCCGCCTGAAGGTGAGCCTCTTTTCGATGTACTCGCCGGAAGGTCCCGACCGCGTGAACGTGACGATGGCGCTGTCGCGCCCCTCGCCGAGCACGACGGTGGCGCTGTCGACGACCGGCACGCCGTCCACAAGCGCCTCGAACCCGAGCCGCGAGAGCTTTTTCCATGCGCCGTCCTCGAGGAGGCCGAGAACGAGGCCTCCGTCGACGCCCGCGGGCACGAGCTCGACGAGGCTGCCGTCCCGCTTCTTGAATCCGCTGAAGGCGACGCTTTCGACCTCGCCCCCCGAGGTCGAAAGGACGACCTTCATCCTGTCCGTCACGACCCTGATATGCGCCGGCGCGCCGGTCGGGCCGCCGCCGAGGAGAAATGCGGCCGTGCCCTTCGGTGCGACGTGGAGCGTGTCCCGTCCGTGCGTGACCGCGAGCGTTTCCTCCTTCGCCGTCCCCTGCTCGAGCGCGGCCAGCGAATCGGCGCGCTGTTTCTCGCGGAGCTCGATCGCTCGCTTCCGCGCGAGCTCCTTCTGTTTCGGCGCCACGAAGAGCGCCTGCCAGCCGAGCAGTATGAGAAACGTCAGGGCGATCGCTGCCAGCGACCTTTTGTCCATGCTGTCCTTTCCGTTCGGGAGCCGGGTGTGGGCGTTCTGCCGCTGTGCGGGTTGTGCGGCCGCTCAAGTCTGTCGCGCTATCTCACGGGATCGTAGCCGCCGCTCGAGAAGGGGTGACACCGGAGGATGCGCCTCACCGCGAGCGCCGATCCCCTGAGGGGACCGTGCTGCCGGAGCGCGTCCTCTGCGTACCGGGAACAGGACGGAGTGAATCGGCACACCGGTGGATGATAGGGAGAGACAGCCACTCTGTATATGTGCAGAACCGCGAGGCCGATCCGTGTGAAGATACTCGATATCATCCGTTTGTTAAAATGAGCCCGGCCCTTCCCAACGAGCTTTCAACGTCTTCGAAGATCTCGTGAAACGTGCATTCCTTCGGGCGAAAGGAGGCGACAAAAACGATCCAGAGATTCTGTTCGCCGAATCTATCTTTCAATCTCCTGAAGATCTCTCTCATGAGCCTCTTCGCCCTGCTTCGCTGACAGGCCTTTCCTATTTTTTTGCTTGCCACAAACCCGGGCACGACGCCGTCGCTCTCGCGTTTGAGAACGTAGATGACGACCTTTGTCCCGGCTTCCCTCGTTCCTTCGCTATAAACAAGACGAAACTGACTATTCTTTTTGAGTCTCCGCGATTGCATGCGGAACCGTGTCCTTGTGATCAGACGCTCAGGCGTTTTCTTCCCTTCGCTCTCCTCCTTTTCAGAACAAGACGTCCGTTCTTCGTGCTCATGCGCTTTCTGAAACCGTGCGTTGTCTTCCGTCTGGTGTTGTGAGGTTGATATGTTCGCTTCATGGCGCACCCTTCTCAAGTCTCAATTGACCCGGACACTCTTCCGTGAACTCATGCCCTATTATACAAAAGCAGAATACGATAGAAAAGCTGATAATTCTTGTCAAGCCTTTTGTGGCCCAAATTTCTATCTCTTTCCCATATCAAGGGTTTCGCCCGGCCAGTCCGCTTCGTCTTGAGCCCCTGTTTTCGTGTCAAGCCCCGCCCTTCTTTTAATATCAATTTAATTTCTTTCGCAGCATGGAGTTACAAAATGTTTCCCCCGGCTCCCAGAATTCTCTTGATATGATAAAAAGCGTGTGCTAGATTTCCCCCCGCGGGATGGGGGAACACTCCCCGTGAGCGATAGCGACCACAAAGTCTTAGATCTTGGCCATATGCTCTTTCTCAAATGTGGATAACGCTCTGAAGTTAATATTGAAATCCCGCCGATACTATTACAAAAAATGATGTTACGGGGTTTTCCACAATTGTGGGCAACCTGCGTAATTCGAGGAGATTTCAGGTAATCTCCCTAGAGAATTTTGCTTTCCCAATTGGGGATGCAGAGTGGGGTATCGGGGTCATTTTTTCCTCTCATATCGACGATGAAGGACCGGCTGATACACCTCTGGGACGCCATACTC
>DATCCP010000082.1:0-6342 GCA_036511215.1 Candidatus Krumholzibacteriaceae bacterium | reverse complement strand
AAAGCCCTCATTTCCCATCGTACGGAAAAACCCGCCCCCGGCGGCGCTCAGGTAGACGTGTCTGCGCAGCGGATACTCGGCGGACACCTCGGAGTAAGCATCTCTCGTGCGCTGGCCCGATGATCCGGGGAGCCACCTGTAATCTCTGAATTGGGATTGAATCTCACAATCGACACCGCGAATCTCGTACAAGAGACGGCCGTCGAAAGAGTAGAACTCAATGTAATCCGAACTCACGGCCTGGCCGCCGAAATTCGCGAGGACCCCGCGAAAGAACGGCGACGTGAGGTTCACGTTCGCCGTCCATCCCGAGCGGACTCCCGCCATCGAGCCGAGCGTGCCCCGGACGCCCCAGCCGTTCCGCGCATATGAGATGGATGCCCGCACGTCGTTGTAGGTTGAGGGGACGGCTCTGGAGTAGAGCCCCCAGTAGGCGATGTTGCGGCTCTTGTCGAGGAGGTACAGCTGGTCGAATGGATTCCGCCATTGCGTGGCCGAGAGGCCGAGGCTCCCCGCGTCTCCATGCCAGGTGACGCTGAGCCCGGCCCGGGACAGCTTTCTGAACTCGAAATCGTAGCCGGCGTACGACTCGAGCCAAACGTTTCTCGTCAGCATTGCGTTGAAGCCGGCGGGGACCTCCCGCTGCCTGATGCGCAAGTATGTGGCGCTCTGGAATCCCGCCGACGCCCGCAGGCGATCGGAGGAGTATCTCACAAGCCCCGAGGCGAGAATATCGCTCGACTCCTCGTTCCCGCTCCAGGGATCGATCATGCGCCCCGCCGCCGCTGCGACCGAAGCGCTCCCCATCTCGTAGGCGAGCGCACCGCCGTCGATCACGGGGCAGCTCGCGTAGTCCATCTCGGGGAAGAACCGGCCGGCCTGCGTTTTCAGGCCGCGAACGAGAAGGCCGTCGGTTTCGATTGACACCGTCTGTATGATGTGGCGGTTCTCGAAGGCGCTCTCGAGAACATGCTTCGACGTGCGTTCGAAATTCAGCCAATGATGGCTGCGATACTTGAAGACAAGCTTGTCCGAGAGCGTGGAGAGCTGGAAGGAGCCGATCAGCCGCATGCCACTGTATACGGTCGCGGGCGACGACGAGCCGATATAGGCGTACCGGGCGCTCAGATAACCCTTGACCTTGAGACCGGGCGAGCCCTTGATCGCCGACGTTGTGTCGCTCAGCTGATCCGACGCAGCCGCCGGCGTCGAGAGGATCGCGGCGAGCGCGCAGGCGGCGAGAAGGAGAGACGTCATTCCCCGCCGGTCAATCACCGCCGCCACCTCCGGGAAAAGCTCCCGGGTGGCAGTCGAGGCACCGGCCGTTATGGTCGTTCTCGTGGCCCGCGTGGCATGCGAGGCAGGAGTATTCGCGGTAGTTCTGCGCATTCGCATGGCACGTGCTGCAGGCTATTCCCGCATGCCGTCCCGTCGTGATGTTGAACCACGCGGGGCTGTGGGCATAGGTCCATGTGTCCTGCATGTGGCATTCCTGGCAGTTCCGGCCCGCCCCATAGGCCGCATGCGGGAATCTGGAGCTCCGGAAGTCCGCCTCGTGACAGCTCGCGCATTCGGTCGGTCTCGGTACGATCTTGAACGTCTGCAGGTCGCGATGGCAGTCGCCGCATTCGAGGGCGCGATGAGGGCCCATCAGCGGGAAGCCCGTCATGTTGTGATTGAATCGCGTGACGTCCCACGTCGCCGAGCGATGGCATTCGTAGCAATCCCTTCCGAGGGCGCCCTTGTGATAATCCGCGTGGCAGCTCGTGCAGTTCTTGTCGGCGTTCAGAAACTTCTTGCCGACGTGACATTTGACGCAAGGCACGTCCTGATGGAGCGCGAAGAGACCTTTCGATGGGTGCTTGAACTTGACGAACGGGAAGGGCATGCCGGGCGTATGGCAGCTCTCGCATTCCTTCCTGAAATTCGGATCGTGCGGGGATTTGTGGCAGCTCGCGCACTTCGGCTCGGGCTGCCTCTCTCCGTGGCACGCCTCGCACGGCATGTGCGCGTGATGTCCCATGAGCGGAAAACCGGTCTTTGCATGCTCTTCGGCGAAGGAGGACGCGGACGAATCGGACCCCTGCACCTGATCGGGAGTCGGCATCTTGACGGCCTGCCGCTGGCAGGTTTCCATAAAGAAGGCAAGGCCCAGGAGCGCCGGCATGACGAGGAGGAGAAAGAATATCCGATGGTTCTTGCCCGCTTGCATACGTGATTATTATTACGAAAATCTTGGGCGATAGTCAAGCCTATCCCCCGGGCGAGAGCCTCGCGTCGGCTGCGGGGATTATCCGTTGCGGGCGGGGCGGCTGTCGGGTATCCTCATCGATCATGACCGACGATCTGCTGCACAAGCTTACCGAGCGCGTTAAGGAGCTCACCGCCCTGCACGGAACCGCCCGCATTCTCCAGGATCAGACAAAGTCGGCACGCGACGTGATGAGTGAGGTGGCGGCTATCATCCCGCCGGCGTGGCAGTACCCGGAGGTGACCGCCGCGCGCATCCGGTTCGAGCGCCTCGAGGTGAAAACCCCCGGCTTCCGCGGGACGGAGTGGAGGCAGGTCGCCCCGTTCGTCGTCCGCGGGGGTCAGTCGGGAGAGATCGAGGTCTGCTATCTCGAGGAGCGCCCCATATTCGACGAAGGGCCGTTCCTGAAAGAGGAGCGCGATCTGATCGAATCGCTGGCCGAGATGCTCCGTTCGTATTTTCAGCATTTCCTCGTCGACGAGGCCCTTTTGAAGGCGCATTCGGACCTCGAGCGGGAGGTCTCCGCGAGAACGGCCGAGCTCCGAGAGACGAACGTCGCCCTCGGGAGACTCGCCTCCGAGCTTTCCCTCGCGGAGGCGAGAGAGCGGCGGGAGATCGCGGAGGACCTGCACGATCACATCGGGCAGGCGCTCGCCTTCATCAAAATGAGTATCGCGCAGTTCCGCGGAAACGCCATCTTCTGCGGCTTCGAGGGCAAGATCGATGAGATCATAGCGCTTCTCGACCAGACAATCCGGTACACGCGCAATCTGACGTTCGAGATCAGTCCGCCCGCCCTGTACGAGCTTGGGCTCGAGGCGGCCATCGAAGGGCTCGCGGAGCGATTCCGCGCGAAGCACGGACTCTCGGTCACGGTGGAAGCGGCCCCCGGCCTCGGCCGGCCCGGGGACGACGTTGTCGTTCTCCTGTACAAGTCCGTCCAGGAGCTTCTGACGAACGTGGCCAAGCATGCCGGCGCGGCGAGCGCCTCCGTGCGCATCAGCCGCGCAAAGGACGCCCTTCGCGTCGAGGTGCGGGACGGCGGATGTGGGTTTGACGCGAGCGCGCTCGAGCGCGGCGGGGTCACGGATCGATTCGGTTTGTTCAACATCAGGGAACGGATCAAGTACCTGGGTGGGGTCATGGATGTGCGCTCGGCGCCCGGAAAGGGAACCGAGATCGTGCTTGTCGCCCCGAGCGGCTCGCGAGGTGCACGATGCCAGTAACGATCCTCATCGCCGACGATCATCGTCTGTTCCGGGACGGGCTGCGCACGCTTCTGGAAGGGCAGAAGGACGTCAGCGTCATCGCGGAGACGACGGACGGCTCCGAGACCGTGGCCGCGGCCGCCGAATTGAAGCCGGATATCGTGCTCATGGATGTCTCGATGCCCGGGCTGAACGGGATCGAGGCGACGCGGCGGATTCTCTCGGCGAGCGCCCCGCCGAAGATCATAATGCTCTCGATGCATTCGGACCGGCGATTCGTCCTCGAATCGCTCAAGGCCGGGGCCGTCGCGTACCTCCTGAAGGACTGCGCGTTCGAAGAGCTGCTTCTCGCTATCAAGGCCGTTCGCGGAAACAGGATGTACCTGTCGAGACTCATCAGCGATTCAGTGATCAAGGATTACATCGCCATCGCCAAGAGCGTCCCGGTGTCGGCCTTCTCGATTCTGAGCGCGCGGGAGCGCGAGGTCCTGCAGCTTCTGGCCGAGGGCAAGACGACCAAGGAAACGGCCGGGCGGCTCCACGTGAGCGTGAAGACGATCGAGACCCATCGCAAGCAGATCATGGACAAGCTCGATATCCACAGCGTGGCGGAGCTCACCAAGTACGCGATCCGCGAGGGCCTGACCCCCCTCGAGTGAGCGCAGGCGGGCCTAAGGTATTTAGCGCCGCAATATCAGGAATTCCCCGATTCATCCATCCTTCCGGCGTTGCTACGATTCTCCAATATCGATTTCGCACTCGGCATCACAGGAGGTCAGGTCATGTTCGACACCGGGAATACCGGCTTCATGCTCGTCGCGACGAGTCTCGTCATGCTGATGACGCCGGGGCTCGCCTTTTTCTACGGCGGCCTCGTCGGTCGGAAAAACGTTCTCACGATCATGATACAGAGCTTCGTTTCGATGGGCGTGACGACCATCATCTGGTGGTTGTACGGCTACTCGCTCTGTTTCAGCGGAGGCGTCGGGGGCGTCATCGGGAACCTCGACAAGGCCTGCATGATCGGCGTCACGTTGACGACGCCCTCCCCGTACGGGAGCGGCAATATACCGGAGTACGTCTTCATGGCGTATCAGATGATGTTCGCCATCATCACGCCGGCGTTGATCACGGGAGCGTTCTCCAATCGAGTGCGCTTCGGGGCGTATCTCCTGTTCCTTGTCTGCTGGCTGACCTTCGTCTACTTCCCGTTCGTGCATATGGTCTGGGGCAACGGTCTTCTCGCGAAGTGGGGCGTGCTCGATTTCGCCGGCGGCATCGTCGTGCACAACATCGCCGGGATGGCCGCGCTCGCCTCGGTTCTGTACGTGGGGCGGAGGCGCGTGGGGGACAGCGTTCCGCACAGTATCCCGCTCGTCGCGCTCGGCACGGGGCTCCTCTGGTTCGGCTGGTACGGGTTCAATGCGGGGAGCGAATTGAGAGTCGACGCCGTGACGGGTTTGGCGTTCCTCAATACCGATATCGCGGCCTCGTTTGCGGGGCCGACGTGGATGCTTCTCGCCTGGATCTTCGAAAAGAAACCCAAGTTCCTCGGTCTCCTCACCGGGGCCGTCGCGGGGCTCGCGACGATAACGCCGTGCGCCGGATACGTGACTCCGACGAGCGCCGTGATCATCGGAATACTGGCTGGAATAATCTGCTACTGCGCCGTCAACCTCAAGAACCGTCTGCATTGGGATGACGCGCTCGACGTCTGGGGCGTGCACGGCGTCGGGGGGGCGCTCGGAATCGTTCTGCTCGGTATCCTGGCCAGCAAAGCGGTCAACCCGGGCGGGGCGGACGGTCTCCTGGCCGGGAATATGGGGTTCTTCATGAAGCAAGTGATCACGGTCGTCTGTTCCTCGATCTACGCCTTCGGGTTCACCTTCGTCATGCTATGGGGTATCAACAAGGTCACCCGCGTGAAGACGACCGAGGGCGAGGAAGAGCAGGGACTCGACGACTCGCTTCATGGCGAAACGGCGTACCAGGGGGTTTGAGCGGGAGGCCCACGGCGCCGGCCAAGGGAAAGCCGCTTGTACCCCCCTCGGCAATCCGGTAAGATACGAGCTGCTCGAGACAAGATGGATGCGGCTTGACAATACCTCGGGCGGCGCCCCGCCCGGGAAGGAGACTTCATGAAAGCATACTGGGTTGTCATTACCGTGCTCGTGGCGGCTTTCGTTCTCATGCCTGTTGCGTCGTTCGCGGGAAACGAACCGGACAGGGCTCTGGCCGAGAAGGTCGCCAGGCTCGAGGCTCGAATCAAGGTCCTCGAAACGCGCGTAGCCGCGCTCGAGATGGAGATAGCGTCACTTTCCCGGCAACTCCGCGCGTCCCCTGTACGTACTCAAAATGTGAAGGATGCATGGAGCATGCTGGAAGAAGGCATGACGAAAACGGATGTGCGACGCATCCTGGGCGAACCGGATGACATTCCGCCGAACTCATACCTCGAGATATGGGATTATTCAAAGACGTACGGCGGCTCGTGCAGCGTCACCTTCGATGAGAATGGGGAAGTGGAGAGCTGGAACGCGCCGCACTAGGCTCCGCTGAAGTGGAGGAATCGCATGAGCGAAAAAAAGACCAGGATTGAGGAGTTCGAGGTGACCGGCGACAAGGTCGTCGAGACGGTGAAGCGCCTTGCGCACGAGGGAAACATCCGGCGCATCACGATCAAGGATACGGATGGGCGGTCTCTGATCGAGATTCCGCTGACCCTGGGCGTCGTGGGAGCCGTGCTGCTTCCGGTGTGGGCGGCGGTCGGCGCGCTTGCGGCGCTCGTGACCAGCTGCACGATCGTCGTGGAAAAGCTGGAAGACTGAAACGGAGGAGAAACATGGGCATGCTGTGGGAAATCGTTCAGACGGGTCTCATGTA